>CAZNWS010000152.1:0-3099 GCA_964576495.1 uncultured Hydrogenophaga sp.
GCCCAGCGATTCGCTGGTGTAAGCGCCCAAAAAGATGGCGCCGGCGTGCACCAAGTGCGGCTCCCAGCGGTGCGGGTCTTGGCTGGAGACTTCCAAGTGCTCGGGCGCGATGCGGTTGCTGATGGCGCAGGCCTCGGCCATGTCGCGGGTGTGGATGAGTGCGCCGCGGTCATTCAGGCTTTTGGCGATGATCTCGCGCCGGGGCATCTCGGGCAACAGCCGATCGATGGCCGCTTGCACGGCGTTGATGTACGCGACGTCGGGACACAACAAAATGCTTTGCGCCAACTCGTCGTGTTCGGCCTGGCTGAACAGGTCCATGGCCACCCAATCGGGTGGCGTGCTGCCGTCGGCAAGCACCAAAATCTCGCTGGGCCCGGCGATCATGTCGATGCCGACCAAACCGAACACGCGCTTTTTGGCGCTGGCCACGTAGGCGTTGCCGGGGCCGGTGATTTTGTCGACCTTGGGCACGCTGGCCGTGCCGTAGGCCAAAGCCGCCACGGCTTGTGCGCCGCCGATGGTGAAGACGCGGTGCACTCCGGCCACATAGGCCGCGGCCAAGACCAAGGCGTTGCGCTCGCCGCGCGGCGTGGGCACGACCATGACGATCTCGCCCACCCCAGCCACGTGGGCGGGAATCGCGTTCATCAAGACGCTCGACGGATAAGCCGCTTTGCCACCGGGCACATAAATGCCCACACTGTCCAGCGGCGTGACTTTTTGGCCGAGCAAGGTGCCGTCTTCGTCGCGGTACTGCCAGCTCTCACCGCTGGCGCGCTTTTGGGCCTCGTGGTAGGTGCGCACGCGGTGGGCGGCCGAGGCCAAGGCCTGACGCTGCAACTCAGGCAAGCCCTCAAACGCGGCCTTCAACTCGGCCTGACTCAGGGTGAGCGCGGCCATGTTGGGCGCGTCCAAACCATCGAAGCGACGGGTGCAGTCGAGCACCGCGTCGTCGCCTTGGGCTTGCACATCGGCCAAAATCTGCGCCACGCGCGACTCGATGGCCGCGTCCGTGTCGGCCGACCAATGCAGGCGCGCATCGAACTGCGCCTGAAAATCGGCTTGGGCGGTGGACAAACGAAGGGGGCGTGCGTTCAGGGTCATGCGGTGGGTGCGCCTTGGGCGATGGCCTGGCTGAAGGCGTCGAGGATGGGGCGGATGGCGGCTTGCTTGAGCTTGAGCGCGGCGGGGTTGACCACCAAACGCGAGCTGATGTCCATGATGCGCTCGACCTCGACCAAGTGGTTGGCCTTGAGTGTGTTGCCCGTCGAGACCAAGTCCACGATGGCATCGGCCAAACCGGTCAGGGGGGCGAGCTCCATACTGCCGTAAAGCTTAATCAGGTCCACGTGCACGCCTTTGCTGGCGAAAAATTCGCGGGCGATGTGGGTGTATTTGGTGGCCACTTTGAGGCGCGCGCCTTGGCGCACGGCACGGGCGTAATCGAAGTCGGCGCGCACGGCCACGCTCATGCGGCACTGCGCGATCTTCAAGTCCAGCGGCTGGTACAGGCCTTGGCCACCGTGCTCGATCAGCGTGTCTTTACCGGTCACACCCAAATCGGCACCGCCGTACTCGACGTAGGTAGGCACGTCGCTGGCGCGCACCAAGACCACGCGCACCTGCGCTTGGTTGGTCGGCAAAATCAGTTTGCGCGAGGTCTCGGGGTCGTCCAACACCTCAATGCCGGCCGCGGCCAGCAAGGGCAAGGTTTCGTCGAAGATGCGTCCTTTGGACAGGGCCAGCGTGATCATGGTGTGATGCGTTCAATCTGGGCGCCGATGGCGCGCAATTTTTCTTCCATTTGGTCGTAACCGCGGTCCAGGTGGTAGATGCGGTCGACCGTGGTCACGCCTTCGGCGACCAAGCCGGCGATCACCAAACTGGCGGACGCGCGCAAATCGGTGGCCATGACAGTCGCACCCGACAAACGGGGCACGCCCTCGACCACCGCCACTTTGCCGTCGGTTTGGATGCGCGCACCCAAACGCACCAGCTCGTTGACGTGCATGAAGCGGTTTTCAAAAATCGTTTCGGTCACCTTGCTGGTGCCGTGCGAGATGCAGTTGAGCGCCATGAACTGCGCTTGCATGTCGGTGGGAAAGCCCGGGTATTCGGTGGTGCGAAAGCTCTGCGCTTGCAAGCGGCCGCTGGCGCGCACGCGAATGAAGCCCTCGCCCGCCTCGATCTGAGCACCGGCGTCTCGCAGTTTGTCGATGACCGCGTCCAAATGATCGGCGCGGGCGTGGCGCAACACCACATCACCACCCGTGGCGGACACGGCGCACAAAAAGGTGCCGGCTTCGATGCGATCGGCCACCACTTGGTGGGTGCAGCCGTGCAGCCGCTCCACGCCTTGGATGCGGATGCGGCTGGTGCCATGGCCTTCGATCTTGGCGCCCATGGCGATCAGCATCTCGGCCAGGTCGGGGATCTCGGGCTCTTGCGCGGCGTTCTCGAGGACCGTCTCGCCCTCGGCCAAGGTTGCGGCCATGAGGAAATTTTCGGTGCCGGTCACGGTGACCATGTCGGTGGTGATACGCGCGCCTTTGAGGCGCTTGAGGCCAGGGGCCAAACTCGCCACCATGTAACCGTGCTCGACGTCGATGTGCGCCCCCATGGCCTGCAGGCCTTTGATGTGCTGGTCCACCGGGCGCGAGCCGATGGCGCAACCGCCGGGCAAAGAGACGCGGGCACGACCGAAACGTGCCAGCAAGGGGCCGAGCACCAAGACCGAGGCACGCATGGTTTTGACCAACTCGTACGGGGCATCGGGGTTGATGGGGTCCGCTGCTTGCAAGACCATGCCACCGCGCTCACCCAGGGTTTCGGTCTTGACACCCATGTTGTCGAGTAACTTGCGCATGGTCGCCACATCGCGCAGGCGCGGCACGTTGTTGAGCGTCACGGCATCGCTGGTCAGCAGCGTGGCGCAGAGTTCGGGCAGCGCGGCGTTTTTGGCGCCCGAGATGACGACCTCGCCCTTGAGGGGCTTGCCGCCGGTGATGCTGAGTTGGTCCATGGGGTGCTTTCAGTGTGCGCGCTGAGCCCATTCGGCTGGCGTGTGGGTTTTCATCGACAAAGCATGCACCTCAT
>CAZNWS010000152.1:3109-4437 GCA_964576495.1 uncultured Hydrogenophaga sp.
ACGTAGACCCTCAAATTCGGACGAGACAATGACGGCCGACCAATGGCGGCCGTCACCGCCCACCTCTAGGTGCTCACAGGCCAAGCCCGAAGCGATGATGTGTTGGAGTTCTTCTGCGGTCATGGTGTTTATTCTCAGTGTCGAATTTTGTAGCCCGTGCGCAGCAAGTACAACGCCACCGCGCTGACGGCCATCAAAGCCGTGCCCACGACCGCCAAGCTGATCCAAGGCGAGGTGTCGCTCACGCCAAAGAAACCGTAGCGAAAACCGTCGATCATGTAGAAAAATGGGTTGAGGTGGCTGATGGTCTGCCAAATGGGGGGCAAGGAGTGGATGGAATAGAAAACCCCCGACAAAAAGGTCATGGGTACGATGACGAAGTTTTGGAACGCCGCCATTTGGTCAAACTTATCGGCCCAAAGCCCAGCGATCAATCCCAAGGCGCCCAACAAAGAAGCGCCCATCACCGCAAACACCAATATCCACAGCGGGGCAGAAAACGGGGTTTTAGCAAACCACCAGGTGGCCAGCATCACCCCGCTGCCTACTGCCAAACCACGCACCACCGAGGAGCCCACATAGGCCACGAACCAAGCGCGGTGCGATAAGGGCGTTAGCAACAAAAACACCAAGTTACCCATGATCTTGCTTTGGATCAGCGATGACGAGCTGTTGGCAAAGGCGTTTTGTAAAACGCTCATCATGATCAAGCCGGGCAATAAAAACGAGGTGTAACCCACGCCATCGAAGACCTGCACATGCTCTTCAAGCACATGCCCAAAAATCAGCATATACAGCACCGCGGTGATGACGGGTGCCGCCACGGTCTGAAAGCCCACCTTCCAAAAGCGCAGGATTTCTTTGTAGAACAGGGTTTGCCAGCCGGTCATTGCTCGGCTCCCATGATGTCCAAAAACACATCTTCCAAATCGGCTTTGCGCACCTCGATGTCGCCGATCTCCACGCCAGCTTCGCGCACTTGGGTCAACCAGCGCTCAACAGCAACAGCGTCGGGTGCGGGCAGTTGCACCACTCGACCGGTCACCCTCGCCGCGGCTTGTACCGTTGAAGGCAAAATCTGATCGGTCTTGAAACGCAGCACGCTGGCGGTGGCGCGGCTGAGCAAGGCCGAGGTTTGGTCCAGCGCCACGACCTGACCTTGTTTGAGCATGGCAATGCGGCCGCATAAGGCTTCGGCCTCTTCGAGGTAATGCGTGGTGAGCAAGACGGTGGCACCCAAGCGTTTGTTGAGGCTGGAGATGAATTGCCACAAGGTCTGGCGCAACTCGACGTCCACACCGGCCGTGGGCTCGTCGAGCACGATGACC
>CAZNWS010000153.1:0-4386 GCA_964576495.1 uncultured Hydrogenophaga sp.
TCCAGCGAGCGGTGGGCTTGGTGGCGGTGCAAAAAGATGGTGATGCTGGCGATCGTGATGTGGGTGAATACCAGGGTCACGATCAGCACTTGCCACCACGTGGCGCCGGTCAGGCCGTGGATCAAGAAATTGACCACAGCGTCCGACACAGTGAAAAAGTTGGCGGAAAAAGAATCCATCATGTCTGTCCTTGAGGCCGCCCAAAGAGCGGTGGGGGAAAACGGCCCTAACCCCAAAGGGCTGACCAAAGACCCTATTTTAAGGGCGGGGGGTATTTTCACCAAGGGGCGCAGCCCCTAATTGGCGAATACTTGAGCCAGCTCAAGCCGCAGGCCGTCATTTGTTGCTTTTTTACGGCTTTTGCTGCCAAACTGCTGCGAAAAATCCATCTGTTTGATGTCGATGGGGCCACAAACGCAGCCAATCACCCCCCTCACCGGCACACAAATCGGCCGCTGCGGCAACATGGGCCTGCTCCAGGACCGAACGCACCGGCACGCGCACCCAGGCCGGATGATCGGCTTCGAAGGCTTGGGCGACCTGCTCGTTTTCTTCGGGCAAGAGGCTGCAGGTGGCGTAGACCAGACGCCCGCCGGGTTTGAGCAAACGCGCCGCACTCTTCAAAATGGCTTGTTGCAGCTCGGCTTGAGCGGCCACGGTGGTGGGGGTTTGGCGCCATTTCAGGTCGGGGCTGCGGCGCAAGGTGCCCAAACCAGAACAGGGGGCGTCGACCAAGACCCGGTCGATCTTGCCGGCCAAGCGCTTGATGCGCTCGTCGCGTTCATGGGCGATGGCCACCGGGTGCACATTGGACAGACCGCTGCGGGCCAAACGGGGTTTGAGCGCGTCCAAACGGTGACCCGAGGTGTCAAAGGCGTACAGACGGCCGCTGTTGCGCATGGACGCGCCGATGGCCAGGGTCTTGCCGCCGGCACCGGCGCAAAAATCCACCACCATCTCCCCGCGCTTGGCATCGAGCAACAAGGCCAGGAGCTGCGAGCCTTCGTCCTGCACCTCGACCTCACCCTGCACAAAAGCGGGGACTTTGGCCAGCGAGGGCTTGCCTTGCAAGCGGATGCCCCAAGGCGAAAACGGTGTGGCTTGGGCGTCCAAGCCCGCGGCATTGAGTTCGGCCAACACGGCTTCGCGCTTTTTCTTTTGGCTGTTGACGCGCAAATCCAAGGGTGCGGGCTGGTTCAAACTGGTGGCCAAAGCGTCAAATTGGTCGCCCACTTGGGCTTGGAGCGACTGCGCCAACCACTCGGGCAGGTTGTGGCGGTGCTGGGGCAACCAGTCGACCGGGTCCACCGCGTCGCATTGGGCGAGCCAGGCTTTTTCGGGCTCGGTGATGGCGCCGAGCAAAAATTCTCGATCAGCGGCAAAGCCCAGAATGGCCAAGCGGCGCCACCGCGAACCGCTGCCTGAACGGGCCAAGGCCTCGAACTTCAGGCGCTGTCGCAAGGTGGCATAAACGGTGTCCGATAACGTGGCACGTTCGCGCGGACCGAGGGATCGGTTCTCGCGAAAAAACCGCGCCACCACGGCGTCGGCCGGGTGGTCGAACTTGAACACTTGCTCGATCAAACGAGCGCTTTCTTCGAGAAGGGCTTTGGGGTGCATGGGGTGTATTGTCCCACCGGGGATAATCGAGGGCTATGTCAGACATCGCCCAACAGGTGAAGCGCCGCCGCACCTTCGCCATCATCTCCCACCCCGACGCCGGTAAAACCACGCTCACGGAAAAGCTCTTGTTGTTCTCGGGCGCCATCAACATCGCCGGTTCGGTCAAGGCGCGAAAGGCCGCGCGCCACGCCACCTCGGACTGGATGGAGATCGAAAAGCAACGCGGCATTTCTGTGGCTTCCTCGGTCATGCAGATGGAGTACCGCGACTGCGTGATCAACCTGCTCGACACGCCCGGCCACCAAGACTTCTCAGAAGACACCTACCGCGTGCTCACCGCAGTGGACGCTGCGCTCATGGTGATCGACGCGGGCAACGGCGTGGAGCCGCAAACCCGCCGCTTGCTGCAGGTTTGCCGCGCGCGCAACACACCCATCCTGACCTTCGTCAACAAAATGGACCGCGAGGTGCAGTCGCCCCTGGACCTGATGGACGAGATCGAACGCGAACTCGGCATGACCGTGGTGCCCTTCACCTGGCCCGTGGGCATGGGCAAGACCTTTCGCGGTGTGTACGACCGCCGCACCGACCAGATGCGCGTCTTCGCCGCCGGTGAAGACCGCCGCGGCGGTGAAGAAGAGGTGCTCTCGGGTTTGGACAACGCCGACAGCTTGCAGCGCTTCGGCGCGGAATTCGCCCAAGCCAAAGACGAGCTCGAACTGGTGGCCGGTGCCTCACCCGCCTTCGATGAAGCGCAGTTTTTGAACGGCCAACAAACCCCCATGCTGTTCGGCTCGGCGGTCAACAACTTCGGCGTGCGCGAGGTGCTCGACGCTTTGGTCGACTTGGCGCCGCCGCCCGGCGAGCGCACGTCCATTCAGCGCACGGTGCAGCCCGAAGAGCCCAAATTCACGGGCGTGGTCTTCAAGATCCAAGCCAATATGGACCCCGCGCACCGCGACCGCATCGCCTTTGTGCGCTTGGCCAGCGGCCACTTTGAGCGCGGCATGAAGCTCAAGGTGGTGCGCAGCGGCAAAGACCTGCGCCCCAACACCGTGGTGAGCTTTTTGAGCCAGCGCCGCGAATTGCTGGACGAGGCCTTTGCCGGCGACATCATCGGCATCCCCAACCACGGCGTGCTGCAGCTCGGCGACACGCTCACCGAAGGCGAGAACCTGCAGTTCACCGGCCTGCCCTTTTTTGCGCCCGAGATCATCCGCAGCGTCGAAGTGGCCGACCCGCTGCGCAGCAAACAGCTGCGCGCCGGTTTGACCCAGCTCGGCGAAGAAGGCGCGATCCAGGTGTTTCGCCCGGTGGCCGGCTCGGTCTTGTTGCTCGGCGCGGTCGGCCAGCTGCAGTTCGAGGTGGTGGCGCACCGCTTGGAGCACGAGTACGGCGTCAAAGCCCGCATCATGAACAGCCCTTATCAAGTGGCGCGTTGGGTGACCTGCGCACCGGAGGACGGCGGCGAGGTGGAGCTGAAAAAATTCATCGACGCCAACAGCCACCGCGTGGCCTTGGACGCGGTGGACGCGCCCACCTTATTGGTGGACCACTCGGCCACGCTGCGCGCGGTCGAGGCGCAATGGCCGAAGATCAAATTCCACGCCATGCGCGAACACGCCGGCTTGGTGTTCCACCGCTCGATGTGATTCAGGTGTGCAGCCGCGAGTTCTTGGGCAGTTGGGTGGCCAAAAACGCCATCTGATCGGCCAAGATGCGGCGGTTGCGCAGGATGAAGTCTTCCCACAGGCTGGGCGTGTAAGGCGCGTACAGCAGCGGCATGTGCGCTTGCTCGGGCGTGCGATTGCCCTTGCGGTGGTTGCACGACTTGCACGCCGTCACCACGTTCATCCAGTGGTCTTGGCCGCGCTGCCCCAAGGGGCGGATGTGCTCTCGGGTGAGCACGTCTTCATGAAAGCGGTTACCGCAATACGCGCACACGCAGCGGTCGCGCGCAAAGAGTTTGCTGTTGGTCAGCGTGGGCATGGCGTCGAAGGGGTTGACCTTGGGCACCCCGCGCGTGCCGATGATGGAATTGATGGTGATGGTGGACTGCAAGCCCGTCACCGCGTTGTGTCCGCCGTGGAACACCGCGATGCGTTCGCCCATTTCCCAGCGCACCTCATCAGCGGCGTAATGCAAGACCGCTTCTTCCAAACTGATCCAAGACTGGGGCAAGCCTTGGGCGGAGAGTTTCAACACCTTCACATCGGACTCCTTGTTGACCACAGGTCACCGGCATCGCGTCTGAAAGGCCAACCGCTGGGGCGGCGGGCCGTGTGTCCAGCCATGTTCCAATATAGCAAGTATTGGTGACCCGCCTTTGACATCCCATGAACGACCAAGACCTGCCCCCGCTGATCCAGACACCACCCGGCCTGTACCGCCACTACAAAGGCGGCTTGTACGAGGTAATCGACACGGTGCGCCACAGCGAGAGCCTGGAGCCCATGACGCTGTACCGCGCCCTGTACGGCCAGCGCGGCCTGTGGGTGCGCCCTGCGGCCATGTTCATGGAACGCGTGACCATCGACGGCGTGGAGCAAGCGCGCTTCCAAGCGGTGTCCAGCGCCCCATGAAGTCCATCGTCATCCTCATCTCCGGCGGCGGCTCCAACATGGCCGCCATCGTGCGTGCCGCGCAAACCCAGCGCTGGGAAGCCCGCTGGGGTGCTCGGGTGAGCGCCGTCATCAGCAACAAGGCCGATGCCGGTGGATTGGTGTTCGCGCGCGAACACGGCATCGCCACCGCCGTGGTCGA
>CAZNWS010000154.1:0-1125 GCA_964576495.1 uncultured Hydrogenophaga sp.
AGGTCTAACCCCAAAGGACTTTGGTCTAGCGCTTCGTCGCCCATGGGGATTAATTATTGGATGGTTGACACAGTTTGGTGTCATGCCCTTAACGGCATACCTCCTGATTGTTACCGTTTTGTTCCCATTCTCAGTCGATGAGAACATTGCTTTCATCGCGCTAGGTGCTTTGATTATGGGCGCCGTTCCAGCAGGAACAACATCAAACCTGTTTACCTATTTCTCAAAGGGAAACTTGGCACTGAGCGTGATGATGACCATCAACTCGACTCTGTGGGCGTTCATCATGACCCCGCTGATGCTGTTTATCTATGCAAACTTCCTAGGTTTGAACGACACCATCACCATTGAGTTCACTGAGCTAGCTACCGTTATCGTCGGTCTGATCATTCCTGTGGCCCTTGGAATGCTGCTTCGTAGGCTAAGCGCCAATGTTGGATCTGTCCTCGAGCTAATGGGTGGACTATTCGGAGTGCTATTTATTCCATTCCTAATCATCATTTGGGTTCCAAGAAACTGGCAGCTACTTCTAGTAACTGAGTGGCCAACATACACAGTGGCTATTGGACTTGGAGTCGTCGGAATCACGTTTGCATACATAATTGCAAAGCTTCTGAGACTGCACCCAGCAAACGCCAGAACCATCGCTTTGGAAACCGGTATTCAGAACGGTCCACTGGCAATTGCGGTTATCGTTGCCGTTTACATCGACAACCCAGGCCTTGACCAGATATTGCTAGTTCCAGCTCTTTACTCACTGTTCATCGTGCTGATTTCAACAGCGGTGACCTTAGTGTTTAGAAGGGCAAACTTGGCAGCCGAGCAGAAGATTCCTAACCTGCTCTAATAAGAAGTAAAGAACAACCCCCGGTAGAAATTGCCGGGGGTTGTTTTTATCTTTGGCTCATACCTCTTTATAGGGGCCATTTTTTTAAAACTTGGAAAGTTCTGGGAAAGTTACTCAGCTTGATTCAGGGAAGCTCTCAGGAAATACCATAGAAGTACACAAATCTTTATCAGAGCCAAGAGGCATTGTGTCACGTCCTCGGGCTGAGCTTCTAACGAACGGAATTTCACTTGGCTTCTTTGCTGTACAAGCTCGGATTGTTCTCTGCCCGCCGCGCA
>CAZNWS010000154.1:1154-4267 GCA_964576495.1 uncultured Hydrogenophaga sp.
TGGCGTGCCCTCTCAGCAAGTTATTGATGAACTGCAAGAGACATTCCCAGAAGCTTCTAGAGCATCCGGGCAGGTCGTTTTCCATAAACCAGACGGTGCATTCAACCAAGAGGATATAGATGCCATCACCGCTGCCCTTGCAGGAACAGAATCTCTGCCAGGAATAAATGAAGCCTTCAACCCATTCGAGGTTCAAGCTGAAATCGAAAAGAGTGCGGCTGACCTGGAAGCCGGCAAGCAAGAACTACTTGATGCTGAGGCGAAAATTGAACAAGCAGAACTTGAGATCGCAGCTGGCCAACAGGAAATAGAAGCAGGTAAAACACAACTTGCAGGTGGTTTAGCTGTCATTCAGGAAACCAGGGAAGAGCTAACCGCGAACTTAGCTCAAGTGAATGCAGGAATTAAGCAATTCACCGACGCCGGCGCTACGCCTACCGCCCAACTCCTCGGGACCAAAGCTCAACTAGAAGCTGGATTAGCTGAACTAGATAAACAAGAAGCAATCGCCACTGCGTCCGCTACTGCGCTCACTCAAGGCGAGTTAGAGCTAGAAGCTGCTATTGAAGAAGTTGAAGCTGGAAAACTTGAACTAGAAGAAGGAAAGAAAGAGCTCGAGTCTGCTCAAAAACTAATTGACGCCTCCGCCAACTTCACAACAGTTTCCAAAGATGAAACTGTTGCGTTGGCAACAATTCGATTCGATAAAAGAGGCACCGAGCTAGAAGCCGGCACTAGAGAATCAGTTGTTGAGTACCTGAAAGAGGCAGACCTAAATGGAATTGAAGTTGAGTTCTCTCAGGAGCTAACTCAATCGTTCGGCGACATTTTGGGAATTGGAGAAATTGTTGGACTAATTGCCGCCGCAATTGTCTTGTTTGTTCTGCTTGGAACTTTCATTGGTGTCTCACTTCCGATTTTCTCAGCGATTGTCGGAGTTGGAATTTCGGCAACTATTACTTTGGCCTTAGCCTCACAAATAGAAATGACTTCTACTACCCCTGTGTTGGGTGTGATGCTGGGTCTGGCGGTAGGTATCGACTACAGCCTCTTTATTGTCAACCGTCACCGCAGGCAGCTTAAATCTGGCGCCAAGCTAACGGAATCAATCGCTATTGCCAACGGAACTAGCGGAAACGCGGTGCTCTTTGCTGGAGTCACCGTTGTCATCGCACTAGTTGCCTTGAACCTAACCGGTATTGGTTTTGTTGGCCTCATGGGATCGATGGGTGCAATTGCAATTGTTGTTGCGGTACTTATTGCTCTCACGGTTACCCCAGCTGCACTTTCACTCATTGGTGACAAGATTCTTACCAAGAAAGAGCGAGCCAGCATTTCTACAGCTGCCAAACGCAAGAAAGCGGCTTCGACCAAGACCTCCAAGGCCCCAGTTTGGGCAACTAAGCACCCTTGGCTTGCACTAGCTGCTACCGTCTCCGTTCTTGGCTTTATGGCAATTCCGCTATCGGATATGCGACTTGGGCTTCCAGATGGCGGATCAGAACCTACTTATTCGAGCGCATTCAAGTCATACATCTTAGTTAGCGAAGCTTTTGGACCGGGCTTCAATGGGCAGATCACAACTGTGGTTGAGCTAAATGAAGCAGTAGCCGAAGAAGACATCCTGACCGTGCAGTCTGAGATAGCTTCTGAGCTAGCTGGACTTGCAAACGTGACAGCTGCCGTCCCGGCGGCTGTATCCGATGACAACAAGACACTTTTATTCCAGGTTGTTCCAACCGGCGGTCCATCGAGTGTTGAAACTGAGCAAGTTGTTTACGAGATTCGTGATTTGAATCAAATGGTTGAGGATAACTACGATGGCAAGATTGGTGCCATCGGAATTACCGCGACAAACATCGACGTCTCAGACAAGATCTCCGATGTGCTACCTCTTTATCTAACAACCGTGATTGTGCTATCACTTCTACTTTTGATGCTGGTATTCCGATCGATATTGATTCCTATACTTGCGGCGGCGGGATTCTTGCTGACCGTGACTGCAACACTCGGTGCGGTAGTTGCTGTCTACCAATGGGGTTGGCTATCAGAACTACTGGGTGTCACAAGCCCCGGACCAATTCTTAGCTTCTTGCCAATATTCCTAATCGGAATCATCTTTGGTCTGGCTATGGACTATCAACTGTTCCTAGTTTCGGGAATGAGAGAGGCCTTTACTCACGGCAAGAAGCCAAAGGATTCAATCAACTTCGGTATTCACCAAAGCAGGGGAGTGGTGGTTGCGGCAGCGCTGATCATGGTGACAGTCTTTGGTGGATTCGCGTTCTCGCACCTTGCAACCATCAGGCCAATTGGCTTTGGTTTGGCAATTGGTGTCTTGATTGACGCATTCTTAGTCAGATTGATCCTGGTACCTGCGGCTATGACAATTCTTGACAAGTCTGCTTGGTGGATTCCAAAGTGGCTAGACAAGATTTTGCCAGATGTGGACGTTGAGGGAACCAAGATCGAGAGCAAGAAGCTTCACTAGAAGCTATACGGAGAAGTATTTAGCCTCAGGGTGATGGAATACGAAAGCATCCGTTGACTGCTCTGGGTGAAGCTGTAATTCTTCAGACAAGCTAACTCCAACTCGCTCAGGCATTAGTAGCTCAACTACCTTCTTGCGATCTTCCATCTCTGGACAGGCTGGGTAACCCAGTGAGAACCTGGCACCGCGATACTTCAGATCGAAGTATCCCTGCATGTCTTCTGGATCCTCATTTGCAAAGCCAAGCTCAGCTCTAATGCGAGAGTGCCAGTACTCAGCTAAAGCCTCAGTTAGCTGCATCGCCAAACCGTTTAGCTCCATGTAATCGCGGTAGCTGTTGTCTTCAAAAAGCACCTTGGTGACTTTCTCAACGGCGGAACCAAAAGTCACAAGCTGAACACCAAAAACATCGATCTCACCAGATGCTCTGGAGCGGATGTAATCCGATAGGCAAAGGTGCCCATCTCTTCTTTGTCTTGGGAAGGTGAATCTCATGCGGTCGGTGCCGATAGCTCCACCCGACCCACCATCTGGTGCGAGCAAGCCAGCCTTGCCAACTAGCCCAGATGGATCGTTGTCGTGGTGCAAAACAATTAGGTCCTCACCTTCTGAAACTGCGGGG
>CAZNWS010000155.1:0-4259 GCA_964576495.1 uncultured Hydrogenophaga sp.
CTGGGCCACGCATGTTCGGGTCCACACCGGCGTGACCGTATTGGTCGTAAGCGGCTTTTTTCTCGGGGTCCGAGAGCATCTCGTAGGCCTCTTTGGCCTCTTTGAATTTTTCCTCGGCGGCCTTGGCCGCATCACCCTGGTTGCGGTCGGGGTGGTGCTTCATGGCCAGCTTGCGGTAGGCCTTTTTGATCTCGTCGTCGGAGGCGTTTTTGGGCACGCCCAGCACGTCGTAAAAGTCTCGTTTGGCCATGGTGAAGTTCGGTCAGGTGTTTGAACACAAACGCCGCGGTGGGCCCTAAGGCTCAACGCGGCGTGTCGAAAGGCGAGGACGATCAGTCTTTTTTGACTTCCTTGACTTCGGCGTCGACCACGTCGTCGTCGTTGGCTTTGTTGCCTGCACTGGCACCACTGTCTGCGCCGGCTTGCTCAGCTTGACTGGCGGCGTAGACCTTCTCTCCCAGTTGCTGGCTCACCGTCATCAGGTGCGTGGTCTTGGTGTCGATGGCCTCTTTGTCATCGTTGGGCAGCACCGATTCGAGGTCTTTGACCGCGGCTTCGATGGCGTCCTTCTCGGCCGCCTCGAGCTTGTCACCGTGCTCGGTCAAGGACTTCTTCACGCTGTGCACCATGGCTTCGCCTTGGTTGCGCGCTTGCGCGAGTTCGACTTTTTTCTTGTCGTCGGCCGCGTTGAGTTCGGCGTCCTTGACCATCTGCTGGATCTCGGCTTCGGACAGACCCGAGTTGGCCTTGATGGTGATCTTGTTTTCTTTGCCGGTGCCTTTGTCTTTGGCGCCCACGTGCAAGATGCCGTTGGCGTCGATGTCAAAGGTCACTTCGATTTGGGGTGTACCGCGGGGTGCGTTGGGGATGCCCTCGAGGTTGAACTCGCCCAAGGCCTTGTTGCCCGCAGCGATTTCGCGCTCACCTTGGAACACCTTGATGGTCACCGCAGGCTGGTTGTCTTCGGCGGTGGAGAACACTTGGCTGAACTTGGTGGGGATGGTGGTGTTCTTCTGGATCATCTTGGTCATGACGCCGCCCATGGTCTCGATGCCCAGGGACAGCGGGGTCACGTCAAGCAACAGCACGTCTTTGCGGTCGCCGGAGAGCACCTGACCTTGGATGGCCGCACCCACGGCCACGGCCTCGTCGGGGTTGACGTCTTTGCGCGGCTCTTTGCCGAAGAACTCCTTGACCTTGTCTTGCACCTTGGGCATGCGGGTCATGCCGCCGACCAAGATCACGTCGTGGATGTCGCCCACGCTCACGCCGGCGTCTTTGATGGCCATGCGGCAAGGGGCGATGGTGCGCTCGATCAGCTCTTCGACCAAGGCTTCGAGCTTGGCGCGCGTGAGCTTGATGTTCAGGTGCTTGGGGCCCGAGGCGTCGGCCGTGATGTAGGGCAGGTTGATGTCGGTGGCGGCCGAGCTGGAGAGCTCGATCTTGGCCTTTTCAGCGGCTTCTTTGAGGCGCTGCAAGGCCAGCACGTCTTTGCTCAGGTCAACGCCGGATTCTTTCTTGAACTCGGTGATGATGAAGTCGATGATGCGTTGGTCGAAGTCCTCGCCGCCCAAGAAAGTGTCGCCGTTGGTGGAGAGCACCTCAAATTGTTTTTCGCCATCGACGTCGGCGATTTCGATGATGGACACGTCAAACGTGCCGCCGCCCAAGTCGTACACGGCGATTTTGCGGTCGCCTTTTTCTTGCTTGTCCAAGCCAAAGGCCAGGGCCGCGGCGGTTGGCTCGTTGATGATGCGCTTGACGTCCAAGCCGGCGATGCGGCCAGCGTCTTTGGTGGCTTGGCGCTGGGCGTCGTTGAAGTAAGCGGGCACGGTGATGACGGCCTCGGTCACCGCTTCGCCGAGGTAGTCTTCGGCGGTTTTCTTCATCTTGCGCAAGATGTCGGCGCTGACCTGCTGGGCCGACATTTTCTTGCCACGCACTTCCACCCACGCGTCGCCGTTGTCGGCGGCCACGATGGCGTAGGGCATGAGGTCGATGTCTTTTTGGACTTCTTTCTCTGTGAACTTGCGGCCAATCAAACGCTTGATTGCGTACAGCGTGTTCTTGGGGTTGGTCACCGCTTGGCGCTTGGCTGAAGCGCCGACCAGCACTTCGCCGTCTTCTTGGTAGGCCACGATGGAGGGCGTGGTGCGCGCGCCTTCGGCGTTTTCAATCACCTTGGTGGTGTTGCCTTCCATGATGGACACACAAGAGTTGGTGGTGCCCAAGTCGATGCCAATGATTTTTCCCATGATTTCTCTCCTGCTGGAATGTTTGGATGTTCGGTAAATGGAGCGGATGTCCGCGATTTCAAGAGGGGCGGCTTATTTGGGTGCCGACACGGTCACCAAGGCCGGACGCAAGACACGATCGGCGATCAGGTAGCCTTTTTGCAGCACACCGACCACGGTGTTGGCTTCTTGCTCGCTGGGCACCACGCTGATGGCTTGGTGTTGGTGCGGGTCGAATTTGGCGCCAGTGGCTGGGTTGATTTCGGTGACTTTGTGGCGTTCCAAAGCACTTTTGAGTTGTTTGAGCGTGGCTTCGGCGCCTTCGCGCAGCTGCTCAGGGGTGGCGTTTTGAACAGCCAGCCCGGCTTCCAGGCTGTCGGTGACGGGCAAGAGGCTCTCGGCAAAAGCCTCAACCGCGAATTTGCGGGCCTTGCCGATTTCCTCGTCGGCACGGCGGCGGGCGTTTTCGGCCTCGGCCTTGGCGCGCAGGAATTGGTCGGCCAAGTCCAGGTTTTGGGCCTTGAGCGTGGCCAGTTCGTCGGCAGGATTGACCTCAGCCGCAGGGGCCTCGGAGGGCGCTGCAGCTTGGGGTTCTTGCTCGGGGGTGGGGTGTTCTTGGCTCATGGGGCGTGTGTCTAAAAAAAAGGATAAATTTTCATATGGGCCCGTTGAGCGCCATTTCAAGGGTCCACGACGTTTTTTTTGAATGGCCCCAAAATGGGCACTTGACCATTGAGGAGCCCTCCCATGAAATTCTTCCGCCACGGCCCTTTGGGGCAAGAACGCCCCGGTTTGATCGATGCCCAAGGTCGGTTGCGCGACCTCACGGGACATGTTGAAGACATTGGGGGCGAGGCCCTGCATCCTAGCGCCTTGGCGAGATGGGCGGCGATGGATGCCACCCACCTGCCTTTGGTACCCGAGGGTGTTCGACTGGGCGCTTGTGTGTCGGGAGTGGGCAATGTGATCGGGATTGGCTTGAATTACGCCGATCACGCCGCTGAGGCGGGCCTGAAAGCCCCGGCTGAGCCCATCGCCTTCAACAAACACAACGGCAGCGTGAGCGGCCCGAACGACGACATTTGGTTGCCCCCGGGTAGCGAAAAACTCGATTGGGAAGTCGAGTTGGGCATCGTGATCGGTCAACGCACGTGGCACGTGAGTCCCGATCAAGCCATGGCCCACATCGCGGGCTTTTGTTTGGTCAACGACGTCTCTGAGCGCAGTTATCAGATGGAGCGAGAAGGTCAGTGGGTCAAGGGGAAAAGCTACCCCACCCATTGCCCTTTGGGGCCTTGGTTGGTGACGCCCGATGAGCTCGGCGACCCCCAGAACGTGGATCTGTGGCTCGACGTCAATGGGGTGCCGCGTCAGCGGGGCAACACCCGCACCATGATTTTTGGCGTGGCCCACATCGTGAGTTACCTCAGTCAATTCATGGCCTTGCAGCCCGGTGACGTGATCCCCACCGGCACACCGCCTGGTGTGGGCATGGGTCACAAACCCCCGCTGTACCTAAAGGCTGGGGACGTGGTGACCTTGGGTGGTCGAGGCTTGGGCGAGCAACGGCAGCGCGTGGTGCCGTCACCGCAAGGCTAAAAAAACAGGCGCCCTTAGGCGCCTGTGGTGCTATTCGTCGCGCGGGCTGACTTACATCGAATCGATGAAACTGCGCAACTTGTCCGAGCGGCTGGGGTGTTTCAATTTACGCACCGCTTTGCTCTCAATTTGGCGGATGCGCTCGCGCGTGACGTCGAACTGTTTGCCCACTTCTTCCAACGTGTGATCGGTGGACATCTCGATGCCAAAGCGCATGCGCAGCACTTTGGCTTCGCGCGGGGTCAGGCTGTCAAGAATTTCTTTGACCACGTCGCGCAGGCCAGCTTGCATGGCCGCTTCGATCGGGGCGGTGTTGGCTTGGTCTTCGATGAAGTCGCCCAAGTGCGAATCGTCGTCGTCACCGATCGGCGTTTCCATGGAGATCGGCTCTTTGGCGATCTTCATGATCTTGCGGATCTTGTCCTC
>CAZNWS010000156.1:0-4236 GCA_964576495.1 uncultured Hydrogenophaga sp.
GCGTGCACGCGCCATGTTCACAAAGATCTGCAAGCCGCGCGCCGACTGGCCCGGTTGGCTGGGCGTTTCTTCGTGGATGATGCCGCTGCCCGCTTGCGTCCAGTGCAAATCACCCGGTGCGATGGTGCTGTGGTCACCTTGGGAGTCGCGGTTGATCACGCCGCCGGGCGAGTCGTCGAGCAAGAGCGTGACCGCGCTCATGCCGCCGTGCGGGTGCGGCAAGAAAAAGTGGTGCGGCATGTCAAATGCGTCCACACCCAAGAAGGGGTCGATCAAACCCGACGGCAGTGGGGGCAGCTGGTGCGCGAAGGTGCGCGCATCGAAACGGTGCAGCGGCATGTCGACCACGCTGTGCACCACCCGACGTTTGAGGAGTTCTTGGCCGCACATGGTTCAGGCGGCCAAATCAAACACCAGAACTTCGGCGCCTTGGGCGTCGCTGAGTTCGATCCGAGTTTCATCGGCCATGACGGCGGCGTCACCGGTGCTCAGGGCTTGGCCGTTGACCTTGAGCGCGCCGCGCACCAAATGCACATAGGCTTTGCGGCCGGGGGCGATGTGCAGTTCGGCGCGGTGGTCGGCGTCGAGCAAACCAGCGTAGAGCGCGGCGTCGGCGTGGATGGTGACCGAACCTTCGGCGCCATCGGGCGAGGCGACCAAGCGCAGCCGGCCTGTCTTTTCTTCCGTGCTGAAGCGCTTTTGCTCGTAGCTCGGTGGGATACCGCGCACATTGGGCTCGATCCAGATTTGCAAAAAGTGGGTGGTGGCGTTGGGCGCGTGGTTGAACTCGCTGTGCTGAACCCCCGTGCCCGCGCTCATGCGCTGCACGTCACCGGGCGGGATGCCTTTGACGTTGCCCATGCTGTCTTTGTGCGCCAGCTCGCCTTGCAAAACGTAGCTGATGATTTCCATGTCGCGGTGGCCGTGGGTGCCAAAGCCGGTGCCCGGGGCGATGCGGTCTTCGTTGATGACACGCAGGTTGCCCCAGCCCATCCACTTCGGATCGAAGTACTCGGCAAAAGAAAAGGAGTGTTGGCTGTGCAGCCAGCCGTGATCGGCCAGGCCTCGGTCTTCGCTGCGTCGGATGTGGATCATGGGGTGCTCCTATGGGTTGCCATGACCGTATTGTGGGTTTGAACTGTTCGATTTTGTAACTGTTTATTTGATGGCATTATTCAAATTAATTGAATACAAACAAAAGATCCCATGGCTCAACTCGACACCCGTTCGGCACTTTCACCCGACAACCTGGCCTTGCTCGTCGCTGTGGCGCAATGCGGCAGCATGGCCGGCGCAGCGCGGCAAATGGGTTTGGTGCCCAGCGCCCTGACCTACCGCGTGCGACAAATCGAAGACGCACTGGACGTGTTGCTGTTTGACCGGGGCTCACGCCGCGCGGTGCTCACGCCGGCCGGTAGCGAGCTGTTGCGATTGGGGACTCAGTGGCTGGACCAAATCGATGCGCTGGCCCAGCGGGTCAAGCGCGTGGCCACGGGTTGGGAGGCGCAACTGACGGTGGCGGTGGATGCGGTGATGGCGCCCTCGGCGATGCTGGACTTGTGCCAAGACTTTTACGCCACGGGGGCGCCCACACGCTTGCGGTGGCGGGCCGAGACCTTATCGGGCACCTTAGAGGCTTTGCAAAGTGGCGCGGCCGACTTGGCCTTGGGGGTGGCCACCGACGCGGCCGTGGCCGACATCCAAACCGCGCCGCTCGGCACGTTGCGCATGGTGTTTGCGGTGGCGCCGCACCACCCCTTGGCGCAGCACAGTGGTCCTTTGCAAGACAGCGACGTGCGAGCCCACCGCGCCGTGGCGGTGGCCGACAGCACACAGCGCGGGCGCGGCGTGACGCACAACCTCTTGCCGGGTCAAGACGTGCTCACGGTGCCCTCCATGCAACACAAACTGCAAGCGCAACTGCGCGGTTTGGGTGTGGGCTTCTTGCCTTTGCCGCTGGCGCAGCCGCACATCGACGCGGGACGTTTGGTGATCAAGTCCATGGCCAACGGCACGCGGCAAGTGCCGGTGTCTTACGCTTGGCGACGACCAGCGGCCAACGCCCCCATCGGCCAAGCCTTGCGCTGGTGGCTCGATCGGCTCGAACACCCCAACACGCGTTACGCCCTACTGGATCGACACGACGTGGGCTGATACAGTGATGGGCATCGGCCTTGCGCCAACACAACCCAAGAAACACCATGAGCACTGCACGACCACCCAAATCCCAGCGCTTAAAACCTTCGGTGCCGCTGCATGTTGCGGTGGTGGGCGCCGGCATGGCGGGTGTGGTGTGTGCCCGCACCTTGGCGCAAGCCGGGCACCGAGTGACACTGATCGACAAAGCGCGAGGCCCAGGTGGACGCATGTCCACGCGCCACACCGAGTTCGGTGATTTCGATCACGGTGCGCAATACTTCACCGTGCGTGACGCGCGCTTTGCCCAGGCTTTGGCAAACGCCCAAGTCTTGGTGCGACCCTGGAGCGCCAACACCGTGCGCGTTCTCGACGAATTGGGCCATGTGTTGGTCAGCGCACCGCCACCCAAAGAACCCCATTTTGTGGCCAAGCCTGGCATGAGCAGCTTGCTCAAACATTGGGTGCAACCCCTCGTCGATGGCAGCGCCGCCGCCGATGCTCGCGTGCTGATGAACGCGCGTGTGACGCGCATCGAGCCCGATGCACTCAACCCAGAACAATGGCAACTGGGTATGGAAGACGCCGAGGGCGCCCAACAGGTCTTGGGCACCTTTGATCGTGTGATATTGGCCATGCCACACCCGCAAGCACACGACTTGCTGCGCAGCGCGGGCTTGGCACCCAACTTGCGCAAAGCCCTGACCACCGTGGATGTAGCACCGTGCTGGACGTTGATGGTGGCCTTCCCACAAGCTTCGCAGCCCGGCTTGGCGCACCTGGGTCCCCAGTGGAACGCAGCACGCAGCACGCACCACCGCATCAGCTGGGTGGCGCGAGAGTCGAGCAAACCCGGCCGAGGCAGTGTGGAACGCTGGACGATTCAGGCCAGCCCAGAGTGGTCGGCCAAGCATTTGGAAGACGATGCTGAGCGCATCAAAGCCAAAATGCTCAAAGGCTTTGCGGAGATCACCGGCATCCGCGCCGAACCCACATGGTCGCAGGCGCACCGCTGGCGCTTCGCGCAAACCACCACAGCGCTGGGCCAAGCCTATTTGCTTGACACCCATTTGGGCGTGGGCGTGTGTGGCGACTGGTGCTTGGGCCACCGGGTCGAAGATGCTTTTGTGTCGGGTCTGGAAATGGCCTTGGCGCTGGCATGAGCTGAAAGTGTGGTGGGATGGCCAGCAAGT
Source organism: uncultured Hydrogenophaga sp. (assembly GCA_964576495.1). GTDB lineage: Bacteria > Pseudomonadota > Gammaproteobacteria > Burkholderiales > Burkholderiaceae_C > Hydrogenophaga. Next base: position 3,330 of record CAZNWS010000156.1, read on the forward strand.
ACCGAGGCCGCTTCGCCCCTTCACCGACTGGCCTGCTGCACGCAGGCTCATTGGTCGCGGCCTTGGGCAGTTGGCTCGATGCCCGCGCCCACCAAGGCACGTGGTTGGTGCGCATCGAAGACGTGGACACGGCGCGCTGCGAAGCGGGCGTGGCCGAACGTATCTTGGCGCAGCTGGCGGCTTGCGGCCTGGTCAGCGACGAAGCGGTGGTGTGGCAAAGCCAGCGTGGCGATGCCTATGAAGCCGCACTGACCCAGTTGGTGCACGCGGGTTTGGCCTACCCTTGCGCCTGTTCGCGCAGAGACATCGAGGTCGAGCTGCAAATCTTGGGTCAAGAACCCGAACGCGGACAAACCCCGGTCTACCCCGGCACCTGTCGACCCGACCAAGGCGGCTTGCAGGGGCGAGCGGCGCGCGCTTGGCGCTTGGATGTTCGCCCACACACCGAGGTGCATTGGGTGGACCGACGCTTGGGCGCACAAACGCAAAACGTCGAGCAGGCCGTGGGCGACTTTGTGCTCAAACGCGCCGATGGGCTGTGGGCGTATCAGCTGGCGGTGGTGGTGGACGATGCCGCGCAAGGCATCACCCATGTGGTGAGGGGCCAGGACCTGGCCGACAACACACCGCGCCAGCGCGTGCTGCAAACGGCTTTGGGTTTGCCGCTGCTGCGCTACCTGCACACGCCCTTGGTGCTCGATGCCGATGGCGACAAGCTCAGCAAACACAAGGGCGCGGCCGCCATGGCCTGCGACACACCGGCGCAAGCTTTGGCCGCGCTGCAAGACGCAGCCCAGGTCTTGGGTTTGCCGCGCAGCGGCGCGACCAGCGTGGGCGAGGCGCTGGCCGAATGGGTGCGGGCTTGGGGCGCGAGATAATCGGGGCATTGACCGATTGCCTCGCCCAT
>CAZNWS010000157.1:0-691 GCA_964576495.1 uncultured Hydrogenophaga sp.
TTTTGGTTGCATGAAGATGCTCGAGAGCATCGGCTTCTCGCTCAAAGGCAAACACGCCGTGGTGATTGGGCGCAGCAACATCGTGGGTAAACCCATGGCCTTGATGCTCTTGCAGGCCAACGCCACCGTCACCATCTGCCATAGCGGCACCCAAAATTTGAAAGCACTGACCTTGCAAGCCGACGTGATCGTGGCCGCAGTCGGCAAACGCAATGTACTGACAGCCGACATGGTCAAACCCGGCGCTGTGGTCTTGGACGTGGGCATGAACCGCAACGACGAAGGCAAGCTCTGCGGGGACGTCGACTTTGAAGGCGTGAGACAAGTCGCCAGTCACATCACCCCAGTACCGGGTGGTGTCGGGCCCATGACCATCACCATGCTGATGATGAACACCCTGCTCGCGGCGCAAGGCCGCGTCGGCGCTTAAGACAGGGTTTTGAGCAGGCCCATTTACAAATCCAATGAATACTCTCGGAGATACTGTTTATGGTGCTGCAAGTGGTACTGCTACAAGACTTGCTGGAAATACCACTACAACAAGAGCATTCCTTGGACAAACTGGTGATGGAACTAACTCTGCTGCGCCGTCTTGGACTTCTTCAACTGGTACTGGAAACGTTGTTCTTGCAACTACACCATCAATTGCAGGTGCAACATTTACTGCACAGATTCAGTCTACGCTTACAGG
>CAZNWS010000157.1:701-4221 GCA_964576495.1 uncultured Hydrogenophaga sp.
AGCCACTGCAACAAGACCAGCGCACTGCCCAGGCTGTGCCACAGGCGCAAGTCGCCCCCGGTGCTGCGAGCCATGACAATGCGCTCGGCCACGGCAAACTCTTGCAACACTGCCGCCAACATGGCCAAGAGCACACCGCCCATGGTTGCCATCAAAGGGCCCCAAGCCTCAGGATCCGACCGGTGTCGTTGTTGCCTCAGCCACAACAACAAAGCCACACCCATCAAAATGACCACGCTGCTTTGCAAGGAGAACAAATGGGCGGCGATCGGTCCCGCCGCCGCTGGACCCAAACGGGCAAACAAGGTTGGCACCACCAGAAAACTGACGGCACTCATACCACCCCACCACAGGGCGGCAAGCCACAGCGGCCAAGCCCTCATTCGTAACGAACCGCCACGATCTCGTAACGGCGCGTGCCGCCCGGGGCTTGCACCTCTGCGACATCGCCCTCTTCTTTGCCGATCAAGGCACGGGCAATGGGGCTGCTGATGTTGATCAAGCCAAGTTTCAAATCGGCTTCATCTTCGCCCACGATTTGGTAGGTCACTTGGGCGCCAGAATCCTCGTCTTCAAGATCCACGGTGGCGCCAAAGACCACTCGACCGCCCGCATCCAAGGTGCTGGGATCGATCACCTGAGAGGCCGACAACTTACCTTCAACCTCGGCGATGCGGCCCTCGATGAAACCTTGACGGTCTTTGGCCGCTTCGTATTCGGCGTTTTCACTCAAGTCGCCTTGCGCACGCGCTTCGGCAATCGCATTGATGACCCAAGGACGGTCAACCGTTTTCAATCGGTGCAACTCTTCCTTGAGTTTTTCAGCGCCGCGCTTGGTGATCGGGATCGTACTCATCGTGTTCCTTCGCTCACGCCGACAGTTGGGCGTGCATGTCTTGGACGGAGATCACGTCCAAGTGGTTCATGTGTTTCATGCCCTCCACCGCGGCTTCAGCACCGGCGATGGTGGTGAACGTCGTGACGCGGGCCAGCAAGGCCGAGGTGCGAATGGCGCGGCTGTCGGCGATGGCGTTGCGACGCTCTTCCACGGTGTTGATGACCAAGGCGATGTCGTCGTTCTTGATCATGTCCACGATGTGCGGACGTCCTTCGGTGACCTTGTTGACGGTCAGAACCTTCACACCAGCAGCCTCAATGGCCGCTGCGGTGCCACGGGTGGCCACCAGTTCAAAGCCAAGCCCAACCAGTTCGCGAGCGACATCCACCGCACGGGCTTTGTCGCCGTTCTTGACCGTCATGAAGACGCGTCCTTGGGTTGGCAGACGCGTGCCTGCGCCAAGCTGACTTTTCACAAAGGCTTCACCAAAGGTCTTGCCCACACCCATGACTTCACCCGTGGACTTCATCTCTGGGCCCAAGATGGTATCCACACCCGGAAATTTCACGAACGGAAACACAGCCTCTTTCACACTGAAATACGGCGGTGTGACTTCAGCACCAATGCCTTGCTCGTCCAAGGACTGACCTGCCATGCAACGCGCTGCAACTTTGGCCAACTGGATGCCAGTGGCTTTGGAGACAAACGGCACCGTGCGCGAAGCACGGGGGTTCACTTCCAACACAAAGATCATGTCTTGGCCGTCGATTTGCTGAATCGCGAACTGCACGTTCATCAAGCCCACCACGTTCAGGCCCTTGGCCATGGCCGCGGTCTGTCGCTTAAGCTCGTCCACTGTGGCTTTGCTCAGGTAGTAAGGCGGCAAGGAACATGCCGAGTCGCCGCTGTGCACACCGGCTTGCTCGATGTGTTCCATCACGCCGCCAATGAACACGCGACCGGTGTGGTCACGGATCGCGTCCACGTCACACTCGATGGCATCGTTGAGGAAGCGGTCCAACAAAACGGGGGAGTCGTTGCTGACCTTGACGGCTTCACGCATGTAGCGCTCCAGGTCGCGTTGCTCGTGCACGATCTCCATGGCGCGGCCACCCAGCACATAGCTGGGACGAACCACCAAGGGGTAACCCAAGGCGGCGGCTTTTTCCAAGGCCTCAGACTCTGTGCGGGCGGTGGCGTTGGGCGGCTGGCGCAAGCCCAAGGTTTGCAACATTTGCTGGAAACGCTCGCGGTCTTCGGCCGCGTCGATCATGTCCGGACTGGTGCCGATGATGGGTACACCCGCGGCCTCCAAGCCCAAGGCCAACTTGAGTGGCGTTTGACCACCGTACTGCACGATGACGCCCATCGGCTTTTCTTTGTCGACAATTTCCAGCACATCCTCCAGCGTCAAGGGCTCGAAATACAGGCGATCGGAGGTGTCGTAGTCGGTCGAGACGGTCTCGGGGTTGCAGTTGACCATGATGGTCTCGTAGCCGTCTTCGCGCATGGCCAAGGCGGCGTGCACACAGCAGTAGTCAAACTCAATGCCCTGACCAATGCGGTTGGGACCACCACCCAAGACCATGATTTTTTTGTTAGCGGTAGGTTCCGACTCGCACTCACCGTCACCCTGACCTTCGTAGGTCGAATACAGGTAAGCGGTGTCGGTCGCAAACTCAGCTGCGCAGGTGTCCACGCGTTTGTAGACGGGGCGGATGTTCAATGCCTTGCGACGCTCGCGAACGGCCTGCTCGGTGGTCTTGAGTTGTTTGGCCAACCGGCGGTCAGAGAATCCCTTTTGTTTCAAGCCGCGCAGGGTGGCCGTGTCAATAGCGTCCAAAGTGGTCTTTTCCATCGCCAGTTCGAGCTTGACGATCTCTTCGATCTGCACCAAAAACCATTTGTCGATTTTGGTGAACTGGTGGACCTCGTCGATGGACCAACCGGCGGCAAAAGCGTCACCCACATACCAAATGCGGTCGGGACCGGGCTCACCCAATTCGCGCTCGAGGACCTCGCGGTCTTGGGTCTTTTCATTCATGCCATCCACACCCACTTCCAGACCGCGCAGGGCTTTTTGGAAGGACTCTTGGAAGGTGCGGCCCATGGCCATCACCTCGCCCACCGACTTCATTTGGGTGGTCAGGCGGCTATCAGCTGTAGGAAATTTCTCGAATGCAAAACGTGGGATCTTGGTGACCACGTAGTCGATCGATGGCTCAAACGACGCTGGCGTGGCACCACCCGTGATGTCGTTGCGCAACTCGTCGAGCGTGTAGCCCACAGCCAACTTGGCCGCCACTTTCGCAATGGGGAAACCGGTAGCTTTAGAAGCCAAGGCCGATGAACGCGACACACGAGGGTTCATCTCAATGACAACCATGCGGCCGTCTTTGGGGTTGATCGAGAACTGCACGTTCGAGCCGCCCGTGTCCACACCAATTTCACGCAACACGGCCAAAGACGCGTTACGCAAAATTTGGTATTCCTTGTCGGTCAAGGTTTGTGCAGGTGCCACGGTGATGGAGTCACCGGTGTGCACACCCATGGGGTCCAAGTTTTCGATCGAGCAAATGATGATGCAGTTGTCCGCCTTGTCGCGCACCACTTCCATCTCATACTCTTTCCAACCGAGCAACGATTCTTCAATCAACAACTCGTTGGTAGGCGATGCTTCCA
>CAZNWS010000158.1:0-4214 GCA_964576495.1 uncultured Hydrogenophaga sp.
GTTTGCTTGGCATGGGTGACATGCTCTACATGCCCAGTGGCACGGGCTTTCCGGTGCGCGTTCACGGTGCCTTCGTCAGCGACGATGAGGTTCATCGCGTGGTCGCTTACCTCAAGGAGCAAGGCGGCGAGCCCAACTACGTGGAAGGTTTGCTCGAAGGCGGCACGGTGGACGGTGGCGGTGAAACCGGCGACATGTTCGGGGGCGGTGACAGCGAAAAAGACGAGCTCTACGACCAAGCGGTGGCCATCGTGCTCAAGGACCGCAAGGCCAGCATTTCGTATGTGCAGCGCAAGCTGAAAATTGGCTACAACCGCGCCGCGCGTTTGCTCGAAGAGATGGAGAACGCTGGCATGGTCAGTGCCCTCACGTCCAGCGGGCAGCGCGATATTTTGGTGCCTTCGAGGGGTGAATGAGATGTGGCGACGTGTGTGTTTGGCTTGGGGTTTGGCGTTGCTCGGTGGTGCGGCGCAGGCCGACGGTTTGGACGCGCTCGATGCGTTTTTGCGTGAGGTCAAAAGCGCCCAATCCGACTTCACCCAAGTCGTCACCGCGCCTCAACGTGAAGGCCAGAGCGCCGGGCGACAAAAAACATCGAGCGGACGTTTTGAATTTCGCCGCCCTAACCAATTCCGCTTTGAGTATTTGCGTCCGTTCGAGCAGAGCATCATTGCCGATGGCAAGACCCTGTGGATCTACGACGTCGATTTGAACCAAGTCACCTCGCGCGCGCAGCAAGAAGTCTTGGGCAACACCCCAGCGGCCTTGATCGCCAGTGGCTCCAGCGTGGCCGAGTTGTCGCGCCTGTTCGTCCTCACCAGCGTGGCCACCACCGATGGTCTGCAGTGGGTTCAGGCCCAACCACGTCAGCGCGACGGCAGCTTGAACCAAGTGCGTTTGGCCTTTGCCCAAGGCCAGCTCACCACCTTGGAAATCGAGGATGGTTTGGGTCAACGCTCGGTACTGACGTTCCAAAACTGGCGCAGCAACACGGGCATTGGCAGCGAACGTTTCCGCTTTCAGCCGCCCAGCGGTGCCGCTGTTTTGCGTCCCTGAAAACGCCATGAGCTCATCGCTCAATCCCATGCCTTTGGCCGAACGGCTGCGGCCCAAGACTTTGGCCGATGTGATCGGGCAGCGTCATTTGCTCGGCGAGGGCATGGGTCTTCGGCTCGCCTTTGAATCGGGTCAGCCGCACAGCTGCATTTTGTGGGGCCCACCGGGCGTGGGCAAAACCACCATCGCTCGACTCATGGCCGATGCTTTTGATGCACAGTTCATCACCATCAGCGCGGTCTTGGGTGGCGTTAAGGACATTCGTGAGGCGGTGGAAACCGCTCAAAGCGCCCTGAATGGCCTAAGTCCACAGCGCACCATGGTGTTCGTGGACGAGGTGCATCGCTTCAACAAAAGCCAACAAGACGCGTTCTTGCCGCACGTCGAATCCGGCTTGTTCACTTTTATTGGTGCGACCACCGAAAACCCTTCGTTTGAGGTGAATTCGGCCCTCTTGTCGCGCGCTGCGGTCTACGTCTTACAACCCTTGGACGAGGCCGATTTGGCGCAGATCGTTTCGCGTGCGCAGGCGGTGGGTGCGGTGCCGCCCATGGACGAGGCCGCGCTCAAACGCTTGGTGTCTTACGCCGATGGCGACGCCCGGCGCATGCTCAACACGCTGGAGACTTTGGCCGTGGCCGCCCAGGCGCAGCGGCGCGAGACCATCGGCGACGACTGGCTGCTGCAGGTCATGGGCGAGCGCATGCGCCGCTACGACAAGGGTGGTGACCAGTTTTACGACAGCATCAGTGCCCTGCACAAAAGCGTGCGTGGCTCAGACCCCAACGCGGCTTTGTACTGGTTCGTGCGCATGCTCGACGGCGGTGCCGATCCGCGCTACATGGCCAGGCGATTGATCCGCATGGCCAACGAGGACATCGGTCTGGCCGATCCGCGCGCGGTGCGAGTGGCTTTGGATGCGGCCGATGTCTACGAGCGTTTGGGCTCGCCCGAGGGCGAGTTGGCTTTGGCACAGTGTGTTTTGTATTTGGCCGCCGCGCCGAAGTCGAATGCGGCTTACCAGGCCTACAAAGCCGCCAAGGCGTGGGTCAAACAAGATGGCACGCGACCTGTGCCTTTGCATTTGCGCAACGCGCCCACGGCGCTCATGAAGTCGCTCGACCATGGCCAAGGTTACCGGTATGCGCACGACGAGCCCGATGCCTTTGCCGCGGGCGAGCGCTACGTGCCCGATGGCATGCCCGAACCCGATTTTTACCAACCGGTTAACCGGGGGCTGGAAATCCGGATCGCTGAAAAAATGGCCCACTGGCGGGCCTTGAATGAGCAAGTTCGAGGCCATAAGCGCTGAGAATGCAGACCCACTTGGGCTAATGCAGCATGGCGATGCCCCATGCAAGGACACATTTCTTAGTTTGCATAGGGCTTACACGTAGGCGAACGCCCGTTCGCCTTGGCTACAATGCCCCACCACCCGCACCCGGCGTGCCCCAACGGCGTCAGAGGTATGCGGGCTTTTTTCTGGAGAGAAGCACATGGATACCTTGCTGCAGCAGGTCATCAACGGACTGGTTTTGGGCAGCATGTATGCCCTCGTGGCCTTGGGCTACACGATGGTGTACGGCATCATCGGCCTGATCAACTTTGCACACGGTGACGTGCTCATGGTGGGCGCATTGACGAGTTGGACCATCATCGTGGGCATGCAAGAGTCATCGCCCCATATGCCGGGCTGGATCATGCTCATCGTCGCCACGCTCATTGCAATGGTCGTAGCCGCCACGCTGAATTACACGATCGAAAAACTCGCCTATCGGCCGCTGCGCAATTCGCCACGCTTGGCGCCGCTGATCACCGCCATTGGTATGTCGATCTTGCTGCAGACTTTGGCCATGATCATTTGGAAGCCCAACCCCAAGTCTTATCCCGCGGTGTTGTCCAGTGAGCCGATTCAAATCGGCGGTGCGGTGATCTCGGTCACCCAAGTCACCATTTTGGCCACGACCGCCATCACCTTGGCCTTGCTGATGTGGTTGGTCAACCGCACCAACCTGGGCCGTGCCATGCGCGCCACCGCCGAAAACCCGCGTGTGGCCGCCCTCATGGGCATCAAGCCCGATGTGGTCATTTCGGCGACCTTCATCATTGGCGCCATGCTGGCCGCCATCGCCGGCATCATGTGGGCCTCCAACTACGGCACGGTGCAACACGCCATGGGTTTCATGCCCGGTCTCAAAGCCTTCGTGGCCGCCGTCATGGGTGGCATTGGCAACTTGGCCGGTGCGGTGGTCGGTGGCATCGCCCTGGGCTTGATCGAGTCGCTCGGTGCGGGCTATTTGGGCAAGCTCACCGGCGGTGTGCTGGGCAGTCAGTACACCGACATCTTTGCTTTTATCGTGTTGGCCTTGGTGCTGACGGTGCGTCCCTCGGGCTTGCTCGGTGAGCGCGTGGCCGATCGCGCTTGACACGGGAGTACACCATGACCAAAACCAACGCCTCCCGACAACTCATCTTGTTCATCTTGGCCGCTGTGGCCGTGATGGCGCTGCCCATCTTGCTGCAAATGACGGGCAGCAACTCTTGGGTCCGTATCTTGGACTTCGCGCTGCTCTACGTGCTCTTGGCCTTGGGCCTGAACATCGTGGTGGGCTACGCCGGTTTGCTCGACTTGGGCTACATCGCCTTCTTCGCCGTGGGCGGTTATTTGTTCGCCATGTTGGGCTCGTCCCACTTGAGCGACACCTTCCCCGCGTTCGCCGCCATGTTCCCTGCCGGTATTCACCTGAGCATTTGGCTGGTGATGCTGCTCGCCGCGGCCCTGGCGGGCGTGGTGGGCATGCTCTTGGGCGCACCCACCTTGAAATTGCGCGGTGACTACCTAGCCATCGTGACCTTGGGCTTTGGCGAGATCATCCGCATCTTCTTGCTCAACATGGACCGCCCGATCAACATCACCAACGGTCCCAAAGGCATCAGCCAGATCGACAGCATTTCGGTGTTCGGTGTGGACTTGGGCAAGCGCCTGACGATCGGGGACTTCACCTTCCAGCCGGTCACGCTGTACTACTACCTGTTCCTGTTCTTTGTGGTGCTGGCGGTGATCATTTCTTACCGATTGGAGCGCTCGCGCATCGGCCGCGCTTGGATGGCGGGGCGCGAAGACGAAATCGCCTCCAAGGCCATGGGCCTGAACACCC
>CAZNWS010000159.1:0-4212 GCA_964576495.1 uncultured Hydrogenophaga sp.
GACTGGATCGGCTGGCTCTTCCCCATCCCCACCGCCTTGGGTTGGTGGGGCATTGATCGGGCGCTGACCTACGGCCAAGACGACACCTTGTCTTGGGTGCTCATGCCCCTGCTGGGCTTGAGCATCACGGCCAGTTGCCTGACGGCCATCGTGTATGCGCTGGCCGATCGCGCAGCTTGGAACCGCCGCCACAACCCCTCACTGGACGAGCAAGCCCTGCCTGGTCAAACACAGTGGTTGACCATCGGCGCATTGATTGCCGCCTTGTTGATCGGCACGGTGGCCTTCATGTCGACCTTGTCGTTTGGCTTTCAGCGCTACTTCGAACACCAAGTCGAAGCGGCCAAAGCACTCACGCAGTGAACCACGCCATCAAGGCCATCACCACGCTCAGCGTGATGGCCGAGGCCGCGGTCGACAGGCCCATCGCCGCCGTGGTTTCGGCTTGTGCCACGCCGTAGCGCTGCGCGAACAAAAACACATTGGCCCCGCTGGGCAAGGCCGCGGCCACCACCATCACGGTCAAAGGCAAACCGGTGATGCCAAAGGCCCAGGCGCTCGCGCCCACCAACACCGGCAACAACAGGTTCTTGGAGGCCACCGCCCACAGCGCGGTTCGCACATGGCCACCCAATGGGGTGTAGGCCAAGGTCACGCCCACCAGCAACAGCGAGACAGGCCCAAACGCACTGCCCAAGAGCTGCAGCGGCCGGTCGATCACCAGCGGCAAGCCCCAACCGGTTTGGGCGTACAAGAGGCCACAAACGATGGGCAATGGCACCGGGTGGATCACCGCGCTCTTGGCCGCCGACCACACCGTGCGCCAGACCGATTGGGCTTGACCGCCCGAAGCCAGGTGCTCGCGAGCCGCAGCCCATTCCAAAATCAGCGTGGCCGAACTCAGCAAAATCAAAGCGTGCACCGACACCAAGGTGAGCATGGTCACCAAGCCGGCTTGGCCGTACGCCAAGCCCACCAAGGTGATGCCGATCATCACCATGTTGGAGAACACACCCGCCAAGGCCAGCACCACGCTCTCGCGACGCAAGCCACGCCAAGCGATGGACACCAACAGCAAGCTCCCTGCGGCCACGAAATAAGCCAAGACAGGGCGCAGATCGAGCGTTTCAAAGCGCACCGAACTCATGGTGCGAAACAGCAGCGCCGGAATCAACACCAAAAACACCAAGTTCGATAAATCGGGCACTGAGGCCTCACGCACCCAACGTCGATGCCCCGCCACATAGCCCAAAGCGATGAGCAAAAAAACGGGCGTCAGCGACAAAAACAGCGGTTGATCTGAAAAGTTCACGGACGGATGTTAACCGTCAGCGCACCGCGATCGCGTCGCTCATGCGATAGAACAAGCCGGTCGGATCTTGGGTGAGCACGTGCAAACGCCCTTGCATGACCAAGGCGTTGGTGGTGTATTTCACGGGTTCTCGCGTGCGCACCTCGACCATGCTCTCCGCACCACCGGGCGTGCAAAACGAGCAGGTCAAAGGCACCGAGGTCAACAAAAAACGGCGCTGCTCTTGCCCCGGATCGAGCGGCATCATGAAACCCTGCACGCGCACCAAGCTCTGGTGCAAGGCCGCCAAACGTTGAGGGAAGATCGGTTGCACACGGCGGTTGACGATCCGCTTGTCGATATCGGTGAGCACCGACCACGGCACCACATCGCGTCGCTCGGGCAGCGGCTTGAAGGGGCTGAGCGGGCTGTGGATGCCCGCGCCCTGCCCTTGCGGAATACCGTTGAGCGGGTGCGCGGGTTGCACACCGGGCATGGGTGAACTCAAGCCTTGAGCGGCAACGGGTAGCACCACACTCAAAATACCCACACCACACAAGTCTCGCCGCTGCATGTCCGTGCCGTTTCAGTGGGCGTGCTTCATGCCGCAGTACTTACCGATCGCCAAGCCTTTGCAGGCTTTTTGCAATTCGGCCAGACAGACTTTTTCGCCTTTACCCGCAGCCAAACATTGTGCGGCGGCGGTGTGGGCCGCGGCCATGGCGCGGTGGCGTTCGATGTCCTCTTGGGTGTGTTTGTCGGTGTGTTGGGCCCAAACGGGTGCAGCCAACAACAGGGCCAAAGACATCAGGGTTTTCAATTTCATGGCATCACCTCGCAGACAACAGGGTTTGAACATCTTGACGGTAGGCGCCGATCGCCGGCAGGGCCGCGGCCAACAAGGCCACACCCAGCGCCACACAAGGCACCGGCCACCAGACCGCCCACGACAAGGCGCCGCCAACGGCCAGCGCCACATCATGCGCCAAAGACCAGCCTATCAAAGCTGTCAAGCCCCCCGTCAACAACCAGGAGAAAACCAAAGACAGCAAGGCCAGCCACAGCGCCTCGGCCAACAAGAGCGCGGCCAATCGCGTGGGCGATGCGCCCAGCACGCGCATGAGCGCGATGTCCGTGCGCCGCTCGCGCAAGGCCTGCCACAGCGCCACCCACACCGAGAGCGCCGCCACCAAGAGCATCACCACGCCCAAGCCTTGCACAGCTTGTGTGCCCACGGCCAGCATGGACAGGAGCCGCGTGACCTCCATGGCGGGTGCGGCGGCTTGCAAGGTGGTGGTGGCGTTGACTTGGCGCGGCAAAGTGACCGCAGCCAAAGGCGTGTTGTAGCGGATCAGCGCCATGCTGACCTCGCGGTCAGCCTGCAGCGCAGCCCAATCCGCGGCACTCATGTCGGGCGTGGCGTGCATCTCGTCGTGCACCTGCCAAACCGATTCGGTGGCCGTCAAGACCAAGCGGTCGAGCACACAGCCGCAAGGCTGCAACACACCGACCACGGTGTAGGTGGCCTCGCCGTGTTCGGGCCCACCTTGGCCCAAACCGTGGGCGCCGACAAAACCTTGGCCCACCACCAAACCCGTGGCCTGGGCCACGTCGGCGCCCAACACGGCTTGCATGGGCGCGCCCCACCATTGGCCCGATGCGGCGCGTGCGCCGTGGTGCGTGAGGTAATCGTGTGTGGTGCCGACGATGCGAAAACCCACCAAGTTGTCGCCCACGCTCAGCGGCACGAAACGCTCGACTTGCGGGTGTGTCTGCAGCCAGCGCAGGTCTTCCAGCAAAACGTTGCCCGGTGGCACATCCACATGGAACACCCCGGCCATGATGAGCTGCATGGGGCTGCCCTTGGCCCCCACCACCAAGTCAACGCCCGCCAGATCGCGCTGCAAGGCCCGATCCACCTGCGCTTGCGCTTGCAAGACGACACCGAACACCGTCAAGCCCAAGGTCAGCAAAACCAGGTTGAGCACCGCCGTCAGCGGCCGCGACCACAGGTAGGTCCACGCCCAGCGCCACACGCTCATGCGCCACCTCCGGCTGGCAAATTCAGGCTGGGCGCATCCGGCCAAGCCTGCACCGCACGCGCATCGTGCGTGGCCACGACCAGCGTGGCGCCGTGTGCTTGCGTGTGTTCGCGCAGCAGCGAGAGCACCGCGCTACAAGCCGCGTCGTCCAAGCTCGCGGTGGGCTCATCGGCCAAGACCACGGCTGGGCGGCGCAAGAGCGCCCGCGCCAAGGCCACGCGCTGCGCTTGGCCACCCGAGAGTTGAGCGGGCCGGCGTTGCGCCAATTCCCCCACGCCCAAGGCGTCCAAGCCGCGTTGAATCGCGCTGCGGTCCACGGCCAAGCCGGCGGCGAAATACACCAGAGCCAAGTTGTCGAACACGGTGAGCGCTTCGCTCAACCCCAAGCGCTGTGGCAAGACACCCACGTGGGCGCTGCGCCATTGGTCGCGCTGCGCGCCGCTGAGGCTGCCCAAGTCGGTGCCCGCCACCAACGCACGCCCTTCGCTGGCCACCATCAAACCAGCCACCAACGACAACCACGTGGACTTGCCGCTGCCCGAGGGCCCGCGCAACAACAAGGTGCCGCCCGCAGGCACCTGCACATCGTCAAAGCGCAGCGTGCTGCTGGCGCCCGCGAAACGAAAGGCCAAGCCTTGTGTGTGGATCATCGGCTCGGGGTTCAACGCGCCAACCGCGCAAAGGTCTTGCGGAACTTCGCCACCTTGGGCGCGGCCACGGCCATGCAATAGCCTTGGTGCGGGTTGCGCTCGAAGAAGTCTTGGTGGTAGTCCTCGGCGGCGAAATAGTGGGTCAGCGGCAAAATCTCGGTGACGATGGGCGCGCCAAACGCATCTTGCGCGCTGAGTTCGTCCACCAAGGTCTGAGCCACCTCGCGCT
>CAZNWS010000160.1:0-4200 GCA_964576495.1 uncultured Hydrogenophaga sp.
GTACTCCTTGCCATCGGCCAGGGTGAAGGCCATCTCCAGCGCCTGGTTGGCGCCCGCCTCCTGCATGTGGTAGCCGCTGATGCTGATCGAGTTGAACTTCGGCATGTGCTTGGCCGTGTACTCGATGATGTCGCCGATGATCTTCATCGACGGCTCGGGCGGGTAGATGTAGGTGTTGCGCACCATGAACTCTTTCAGAATGTCGTTCTGAATCGTTCCAGACAGCAACTCTTGGCTCACGCCCTGCTCTTCAGCCGCTACCACGTAGCCAGCCAGCACGGGCAACACCGCGCCGTTCATGGTCATAGAGACCGACACTTTGTCCAACGGGATTTCGTTGAACAAGATCTTCATGTCCTCGACCGAGTCAATCGCCACACCGGCCTTGCCCACGTCGCCCGTCACACGGGGGTGGTCGGAGTCGTAGCCGCGGTGCGTGGCCAAGTCAAACGCGACCGAGACGCCCTGCCCGCCCGCCGCCAAGGCCTTTCGGTAGAAGGCGTTGGATTCTTCGGCGGTGGAGAAACCGGCGTATTGGCGGATGGTCCAAGGACGCACGGCGTACATGGTGGCCTGTGGGCCGCGCAGAAAGGGCTCAAAGCCCGGCAGCGTGTTGGCGTAAGGCAGGTCGGCCGTGTCTTCGGCGGTGTAGAGCGGTTTGACGACGATGCCGTCCGGCGTCTTCCAGTTCAAAGCGTCGACGTTGCCGCCTGGCGCGGATTTGGCGGCCGCTTTGGCCCAGGCGTCGAGGTTGCTGGCGTTGAAGGCGAAGGGTGTCTGGCTCATGGAATTCGCTCGAAAAAATGATCGGTCGGCGGGCCCAGATGGGCTGCCGGGATTGTATCATTCATAATTATTGATGCAGAAATATTCGATCGGCTTACAATTCGTCCCATGGCAGCCCTGACTTTGACCCCCCGCGCCCTCTACGAAGAGGTGGCCGAATTGCTTCGGCAGCGCATTTTTGCCCGCGAGCTCGAACCCGGCAGCTGGATCGATGAGATGCGCTTGGCCGAGGAATACGGCATCAGCCGAACCCCCATGCGTGAAGCCTTAAAAGTGTTGGCCGCCGAAGGTTTGGTGACCATGAAGGTTCGACGTGGCGCCTACGTGACCGAGGTCAACGAAAAAGACCAGCGCGACGTCTACCACCTGTTGTCCTTGCTCGAGGCCGATGCAGCAGCCGTGGTGGCTGAGCGCGCCACCGATGCCGAACTCCAAGAATTACAAGCCTTGCACCAAGCGCTGGAAGCAGCCACCGAAGAAACCGAGCAATTTTTTGCCATCAACGAGCGCTTTCACATGCGCATATTGGCCATCGCGGACAACCGCTGGCGCGACCAAATGGTGGCCGACCTGCGCAAGGTGATGAAGCTCAACCGCCACAATTCGCTGCTCAAAACCGGCCGCCTTGCCGAATCGCTGCAAGAGCACCGCGCCATCGTCGAAGCCTTGGTCCAGCGCAACCCGGCCCTGAGCGCACAACGTGTGCGAGAGCACTTCGCCAACGGCTTGCAAGCCGTGGTTTGAACGCACTCAAGGCCGGACCGGTTGGCTCGGTGCGGCCATCACCAAAGCCACACCACCCAAAATCATCAGCCCCCCCAGCAGGTGAAACCAGCCCATGGGCTCGTTGAGCACGAGCCATGCGGCCACCGCGGTGTACAAAGGCCCCAAGTAGAGCGTGACCGCCACACGGCTGGCGCCCAACACTTTTTGCGTCCACCCATACACCCAATAAGCCACCACACCCGGCAAAAGCGCGGCCGCGGCCATCAAGGCCAAGGCCTTCAACCCGACTGGGGGTGTGCTGCTGAGCACCAACTCGCCCAACGCAAAGGGCAACAACACCGTCACACCGCCCGCACACATGGCAGCCAACCGGGCGGTTGACCCCAAAGGACTGGTCCACTTTTTCTGCATCAGGGCGAACGCAGCCCACGAGATCGCCGCTCCCACGATCAACAGGTCGCCCAAAACCCACCGAACCTCGGTCAAGGCCACCCATTGACCGCGCACCACCACGTGCACCACGCCGGCCATGGCCATCAGCACACCGAGCATTTGACGTTTGGCAAAGCGTTCATCCAGCCACCAAACCGAGCCCAAAGCGATCATGACTGGGGCTGCGGAGTAAATCAGCGAGATGTTCATCGCTTGGGTGGTTTGCCCAGCCCAATACACCCAAGCGCCGCAAATCCACATACCACAAGCCCCCAAGGCCAAGTACTGACCCCGTGCCGCCCAAATGGTCTGTCGGTGGGTCCACAACTCTTGGCGCGCCACCCAAGCCAACAACGCACCGGCCAAGGCCCATCGCCCCAAAGCCAACACGTGGGGCGACACGACGCCGGGCGCTAAGCGGGCGATCACGATGTTGACCGTCCACAGCAACGGGGTCAACCAAATCAAGCCCAAAGCCCAGCGGCGTTGCCGCGTTGTGTGCGAGACCGTGCTCATGATGAGGACACGGATTCGGGCAAGGCGGCGCCGCGAGCCAAGGCGGCTCGGGCCAAGGCCCAGACTTCGCGAGGCGGCAAAGGTTTTAAACGGTGATCGCTCCAGACTTGGCGCCACAAGCGCCCGCCCCGCTCACCGTGATAGAGCCCCAACATGTGACGAGCGATGGCGTACCAAGGACAGCCATCCTCGGCGTTTGCCCGCTCCATGTAAAGCACCATGGCCTCTTCCACCGCTTCGCGAGTGGGCACGGGGTGGTGATCGCCAAAGAACGTGGCGTCCCAAGTGCTCAAAGCCCAAGGGTGGTAATAAGCCTCGCGCCCGACCATCACACCATCGACCTCTTGCAAATGTTCACTGATCTGCTCGTTGGTCTTGATGCCACCATTGACGGCGATGGTCAGGGCCGGGAAATCGCGCTTGAGTTGATGCGCCAACTCGTAGCGCAGCGGCGGGACCTCTCGATTTTCCTTCGGAGACAGACCATCGAGCCAAGCGTTGCGCGCGTGCACGATGAAGACCGCACAACCGGCCTGGGCCACCGTGCCCACGAAATCACGAACAAAGCCGTAGCTCTCAACACGGTCAATGCCGATGCGGTGTTTGACCGTCACGGGCAGATCGACCGCATCGCGCATGGCTTTGACGCCATCGGCCACGGTCTGTGGCTCGTTCATCAAACACGCGCCAAAAGCCCCACGCTGCACCCGATCGGAGGGGCAACCACAGTTCAAGTTGATTTCATCGTAGCCCCACTGAGCCCCCAAGCGTGCGGCGTGCGCCAAGTCGTGCGGGTCGCTGCCGCCGAGTTGCAAGGCCACGGGATGTTCTTCGGTGTTGAAGCGCAAATGGCGCTGCACATCGCCGTGCATGAGCGCACCGGTGGTCACCATCTCGGTGTAGAGCAAGGTGTGGTGCGTGAGCAGGCGATGAAAGAACCGGCAATGCCGATCGGTCCAGTCCATCATGGGCGCCACCGACAGGCGCCAAGGACTCAAAGGGGTGGGAGCTTCTGACATCGATGAATTATCACAGCCCCCCAAAAGAAACCCCGCCGAGGCGGGGTTGTGGTGGACGGTTTTGCTGGACTGGCAGCGAATCCAGTCTCAGCCCATGTGCAAGCCGCCGTTGACCGCGAAGTCAGCGCCGGTGGTGTAACCGCCGTCTTCGCTGGCCAACCAAGCGATGATGGAGGCGATTTCACTGGGCTTGCCCAAGCGTTTGACAGGCACCGTGGCCACAATCTTTTCCAGCACATCGGGTCGGATGGCGTTGACCATGTCGGTACCGATGTAGCCTGGTGACACGGTATTGACCGTCACGCCTTTGGTGGCCAACTCTTGAGCCAAAGCCATCGAAAAACCGTGCATACCAGCCTTGGCGGCCGAGTAGTTGGTTTGACCGGCTTGGCCTTTTTCGCCGTTGACCGAAGAGATGTTGATGATGCGGCCCCAGCCCTTTTCCACCATGTCGGCGACCACTTGTTTGGTCACGTTGAACATGGAGTCCAGGTTGGTGTTCATCACAGCGTCCCAGTCTTCGCGGCTCATCTTGATGAACATGCGGTCTTTGGTAATGCCCGCGTTGTTCACCAACACGTCGATGCTGCCGTGCTCGGCTTTGGCTTTGGTGAAAGCCTCGACCGTGGAATCCCAATCACCCACGTTACCCACGGATGCGTAGAAAGTGAAACCCAAAGCCTTTTGCTCGTCCAACCATTTGGCGTAGTCGCGGGTAGGG
>CAZNWS010000161.1:0-4167 GCA_964576495.1 uncultured Hydrogenophaga sp.
GCTGCACGACCCGCGCCGCTTTGGTGCGGTGGTCTACGCGCCGCAAGGGCTGGACGACCCGGTGGCGCACAAACTCTTGGATGGTTTGGGTTGCGAGCCGCTGGAGAATGGGTTTGAGCCGCGCACCTTTCACCAAGCCTTGCAGCAGCGCCGCAGCGCCATCAAAACCGTTTTGCTCGGCGGTGATGTGGTGGTGGGCGTGGGCAATATTTATGCGTCCGAGTCGCTGTTCTTGGCCGGTATTCGCCCCACCACACCCGCCAACCGTTTGAGCAAGCCTCGGGTTGCGCGTTTGCACGCGGCGGTGGTGTCGGTCTTGCGCCAAGCCTTGGCCGCGGGCGGCAGCAGCTTGCGCGACTTCAAACACACCGATGGGCAAAACGGTTATTTCCAGCTCGATGCCGCGGTGTATGGCCGCGCGGGTGAGCCTTGCCGTGTGTGTGCCACGCCCATCAAAACCCTGCGCCAAGGCCAGCGCTCCACCTTCTACTGCCCCCAATGCCAAAAGCCCTGAGTTTTGCCCAGCGCCTGATCGATTGGCAGCGGCGCGAAGGTCGCCACGGACTGCCCTGGCAGGGTACCCGCGACCCATACCGCGTGTGGTTGTCCGAGGTGATGCTCCAACAAACCCAAGTCAGCACGGTGCTCGATTACTACCCGCGTTTCTTGGACCGGTTTCCCGATGTGCAGTCCTTGGCTCAGGCAGATCAGGAAGCGGTCTTGGCTTTGTGGAGTGGTCTGGGTTATTACAGCCGGGCGCGCAACCTGCACCGCTGCGCCCAAGCGGTGTTGGCCGACCACGGCGGCGCTTTTCCACAGACCTGGGCTTTGCTGCAAACCTTGCCCGGCATCGGGGCGTCCACCGCGGCGGCCATCGCGGCGTTTTGTTTTGGTGAGCGCGTCTCCATCGTCGACGGCAATGTGCGCCGGGTCCTGTCGCGCCTCTTGGCCTTTGAAGGCGATCTGGCCAAAACCCCGGCCCAACGGGCCTTGTGGGATTTGGCGCAAACCCTCGTGCCACAGCCTGGAGCCTCTCAGGCCGAAGACATGCAGGCCTACACCCAAGGGCTGATGGACTTGGGTGCCACGCTGTGCAAGCGCACTCAACCCGATTGCGAACGCTGTCCAGTGCAAGGTTTGTGTCAAGCGCACGCCAGCGACCAAGTAGCGCGCTTTCCCATCAAAACCAAAACCCTCAAACGGCGCAGCGAAAGCTGGTGGCTCTTGTGCCACTTCGACCCCAGCGATGGGGGGTGGGTCTGGCTCGAGCAGCGACCACAAACTGGGATTTGGGCGGGCTTGTATTGCCCTCCGGTGTGGGCCGACGAAGCGCTGCTGCGTGAGCGTTTGAACGGTGTGGCCTTGTCGGCGATCGATCACCGCCCCGCGGTGTCACACGCTTTGACGCACCGCGAATTGAGCTTGAATCTCACGGTGGTTCGCGGTTCACGGCAAGGGTTCAAGGGTTTGGGCGAGCAGGGCCAGTGGGTGGCCTTGGGGCAACTCGATCGTGTGGGTTTGCCCAAACCCATTCGCACCTGCTTGGATGCTTTGCAGCCCAACTGATCAGCCGCGATGCGGCGCCCAGTGGTCACTTTCTCGGTGGCGCACCCGGGTGATCCACTGAGCACCAAAGGCCTTGGCCAAAGCCTCCACCAAGTACACCGATCGGTGCTGACCACCGGTACAACCGATGCCCACGGTCACGTAGCTGCGGTGGTCTTGCAGCAAGCGCGGCAACCAGTGCGACAGAAAGTCTGTGATGTGGGTCTGCATGTGGTGGACTTCTTCGTGTGAGGTCAAGAACGTGACCACCGGCGCATCCAAACCGGTCAAGGGTTTGAGTTCGGGCTCGTAATGGGGGTTGGGCAACATGCGCACGTCGAACACAAAGTCGGCGTCCATCGGAATGCCACGCTTGAAAGCAAAAGACTCAAACACCAAGGTCATGGGCGCATGGTGCGTGCCCACCATGTCCTTGACTTGGCTGCGCAAGCGCGCAGGCCGGATCAGGCTGGTGTCGATGACCAAAGCGCGTTCGCGCAGTTCGGCCAACAGCTCACGCTCGTGTTCGATGGCGTCGACCAAGGCGCGTTTGGGGTCCACCGACTTGACCGACAAAGGGTGTGAGCGGCGCGTCTCGGAGAAGCGTCGCACCAAGGCGTCGGTGGTGGCGTCCAAAAACAGCGTGGTCAGGTGCACCGGGCGGTTGATGTTGCTCTGCAACGCCTTGAGCTGGCGCGGTACGCCGGGTAAGGCGTCGGCGCTGCGCACGTCCATGGCGATGGCCACGCGGCTGGCGTGGTGGCTGTGCTCCAGCGCAATGAAGGCGTCAAAGAGTTCGGGCGGCAGGTTGTCCACGCAGTAAAAGCCCGCGTCTTCCAAGGCGTTGAGCGCCACCGATTTGCCGGAGCCGGACATGCCGGTGATCAGCACCAGCTCCATGGGGGGGGTGCGTGTGGTCATGGCTGAAGCAACTCGCGGGCGTGTGCCAGTGAGGCCTGTGATTGTCCAGAACCACCGAGCATGCGGGCGATTTCCAGCACGCGCTGTTCGCCATCGATGGGCTCGACTTGACTCAGGGTCTGACCTTGAGCGGCTTGTTTGCTGACCAAACAATGTTGGTCGGCGCTGGCCGCGACCTGCGCCAAGTGCGTCACCGCCAAGACTTGGCGGTCTTGGCCCAACTGGCGCAACAGCTGGCCCACGGTGTGGGCCACGGCGCCGCCGATACCCGAGTCGACCTCGTCAAAAATCAGGGTGGGGGCTTGGCCGAGTTGGCTGGTGATCACCGACAAGGCCAGTGCGATGCGCGAGAGCTCACCGCCCGAGGCCACTTTGCCCACGGGGCGTGGCGTCACACCGGCGTGGCCGGCCACCAAAAACTCCACCTGTTCCCAACCGGCCGCTTGGGGTGTCTCCAAACGCGTGAGGGACACTTCAAAACGCCCACCGGCCATGCCCAAGGTTTGCATGGTTTCGGTGACGGCTTCGGACAAGCGGGGCGCAGCTTGTTGGCGTTGGGCGCTGAGTTGGTCGATGGCTTGGGTGAAGGTTGTCCAGGCGGCGCGTTCGGCGGCTTGCAGACCATCGAGGTCGGCAAAGGATTCGAGTTTGGCCAGCTGGGCCCGGCACTCGGTGTGGAACGCGGCCAAGTCCTCGGGCGTGCGGCGGTAGCGTTTGGCCAGCGACATCCACAGAGACAGGCGATCGTCCAAGGCTTGAAGCGTGGCCGGATCGGTGTCCATGTGACGGCTGAGTTGGTGCAGGGTGTGTCGCACATCTTGCACTTGGGCGAGGGCACTTTGCAGGGCTTCAATCGGCGCAGCAAAACGTGGCTCGATGTGGGCTTGGCCTTCGAGTTGGTGCAAAGCGCGTTGGATCAGGTCGGCCGCGCTGGGCGACTCATCGTCCAAAGCCACGGCGGCTTGTTCGGCAGCATCGATCAAACTTTGGGCGTTGGCCAAGCGGCCGTGTTGGGTGTTGAGATCGGCCCATTCGTCGGCTTGAGGCGAGAGCTTGTCGAGCTCGCCGATCTGCCAACTCAAACGCTCCATTTCTTGTTGCGATTGCGCTTGGCTGGCGGTCGCCTCGTCCAAGGCTTGGCGGTGTTGGCGCCAAGCGGCCCACAAGCGTTTGGCTTCTTGGGTGTTCACGCCAGCATAAGCGTCGAGCAATTCGCGGACCGCGTCGGCGCGGGTGAGGCTTTGCCAGGCGTGTTGACCGTGGATGTCCACCAAGGCGTCGGCCAAAGATTTGAGCTGGGTCACGGTGGCCACGCTGCCATTGATCCAAGCTTTGCTGCGTCCTTCGGTATCCAAGGTGCGCTTGACCAAGAGGCTGTCTTCTTGGGCAAAGCCTTCTGCTTCGAGCCAAGCGGTGGTGGCGGCGGTGTTGTCGAATTCGGCGGCGATTTCGCAGCGGGTGGCGCCTTCGCGCACCACGCCGGTCTGAGCACGGGCGCCCAAGGCCAATTGCAAGGCATCGATCAAGATGGATTTGCCGGCACCGGTCTCGCCGGTCAGCACCGTGAAGCCCGAGGCCAGTTCGAGGTCCAGCGACGGGACGATCACAAAGTCGCGCAGTGCAATTCGTCGCAAGCTCATGGTGGGGTCAAACGCCTTCGTTCCAGTGGAGTTTTTCGCGCAGGGTGTCGAAGTAGCTCCA
>CAZNWS010000162.1:0-1944 GCA_964576495.1 uncultured Hydrogenophaga sp.
CGTACATGATGTCGAGGTTGAAGGTGTCGAAGGACTTCGCCGCCTCGTTCACCGCGGCCAAGGCCTGGGCGCGGTCGTGCACACGGCCCAAGGCCTTGAGGTGCGCGTCGTTGAAGCTTTGCACACCGATCGACAAGCGGGTGACGCCGGCTTGTGCAAAGGCCCGGAAGCGGTCCACCTCGAAGGTGCCGGGGTTGGCCTCGAGGGTGATTTCGGCGTCGGGCGTGAGGCGCACCAAGGCGCGCACATCGCCCAGCAAGCGGTCAATCGCCTCGGGGGAAAACAGGCTGGGCGTGCCGCCACCAATGAAAACGCTGTGCACCGTGCGGCCCCAAATCAGGGGCAAGGCGGATGTGAGATCGGCGCGCAAGGCGTCGAGATAGGCCTGCTCGGGCAAGGCTTGACCGGGCTGGCTGGTGGCGCTCCATTCGTGCGAATTGAAATCGCAGTAGGGGCATTTTTTGATGCACCACGGCAGGTGGATGTAGAGCGAGAGCGGCGGCAAGCTCGGCAGGCTGAGCGTGCCCGGGCGCATCCAGTGGCGCACGTCGCTCCAGTGCGGCTCGGGGGCGGCGGCTGAGGTCATGCGCTGAGCCAGCGCTCGCGGATGAGCGCGACCACCTGGCGTGCGGCTTGGCCGCGGTGGCTGCGTTGGTTTTTGTGTTCGCTGCTGAGTTGAGCAAAGGTTTGGCCCAGGTCGGGCAGCATCAACACGGGGTCAAAGCCAAAGCCCCCGTCGCCGATGGGCTGATCGGTGATCAGGCCCGCGGCGCGGCCGCTGGCCACCAAGGGCTCGGGGTCGTCGGCGCTGCGCACGGCCACCAAGGTGCTGACCAAGGCGGCTCGGCGGTTGCTTTGGCCTTGCATTTGTTCCATCAAGGCGCGCACGTTGTTGTCGTCGCTTTTGGGGTAGCCGAATTGGGTGCAGTAATAGGCCGTGTCCACACCGGGCAGGCCGCCGAAGGCGTCCACGCACAGGCCCGCGTCGTCGGCCAGCGCCGGCAAGCCGGTGTGCGCCGCGGCATTGCGGGCCTTGGCCAAGGCGTTCTCAACAAAGGTTTTGTGCGGCTCGGGCGCTTCGGGCACGCCCAACGAAGACTGCAAGACCAGCTCCACCCCCAAGGGCGCGAGCAAAACCTGCAGCTCGGCGAGCTTGCCGGCGTTGTTCGAGGCCAGCACCAGCTTCATGCCAAACCCAAGGCGCGGCGCTGCGCTTGCACCAAATCGGTAACGCCGGCTTCGGCCAAGGCCAAGAGTTCGTTCATTTCTTGGCGACTGAAGGCCGCGCCTTCGGCCGTGCCCTGCACTTCCACGAAGTGGCCCGCGCCGGTCATGACCACGTTCATGTCGGTGTCACAGGCCGAGTCTTCGACGTATTCCAAATCGAGCAAGGGCGTGCCGTTCAAGATGCCCACCGAGATGGCGGCCACGTGGTCTTTGATCGGCGAGGCTTTGAGTGTGCCCGCGGCCAACAAACCGGCCACGGCGTCGTGCGCGGCCACAAAGGCACCGGTGATGCTGGCCGTGCGGGTGCCACCATCGGCTTGGATCACGTCGCAATCCAAGGAAATGGTGCGCTCGCCCAAGGCCTTGAGGTCGAACACGGCGCGCAGCGAGCGCCCAATCAGGCGCTGGATTTCTTGTGTGCGGCCGCTTTGTTTGCCTTTGGCGGCTTCGCGGTCGCTGCGGGTGTGGGTGGCGCGGGGCAACATGCCGTACTCGGCCGTGACCCAGCCTTCGCCGCTGCCGCGCTTGTGCGGGGGCACGCGTTCTTCGACCGAGGCGGTGCACAAAACCTTGGTGTTCCCAAACTCAATCAGCACCGAGCCTTCGGCGTGCATGGTGTAGCGGCGGGTGATGGTGACGGGGCGCAAGGCGTTGGGCAGGCGGCCGTCGGGGCGGGTGGAAGTGGTCATGCGTGGGCTCAAGCGGTGAGGAAAATCG
>CAZNWS010000162.1:1954-4156 GCA_964576495.1 uncultured Hydrogenophaga sp.
CATCAGTCCAATGGCAGTTTACAGCATGACCGGCTACGCCACCGCGGCCCCGACCACCCGCATCGGGGTGGAAATTCGCTCGGTCAACAGCCGGTTTTTGGACCTCACTTTTAAGCTCCCCGAAGAGCTGCGCGGCAGTGAGCCGGCCCTGCGGGAACGCACCACGGCGCGCTTGAAGCGCGGCAAAGTGGAAATGCGGGTCTGGATCGAAGGCCGAGGCGAAGGCGAACTGCAAGCCCCCGCCGCGGCTGAGCTGCAAAAGCTCGTGGGGCTGCAAGATGCGATTCAGGCTTGGTTGCCCCAAGCCGCTGCGCTCAGCGTGGCCGAGGTCTTGCAACTCACGCGCCGCCAAAGTGCGCCCTTGAGCGACGGCCACGACGAGCTCTTGACCTTGGCCGACCAAGCCTTGGCCGCCTTGATGAAGGCCCGCGAGCGCGAAGGCCAACGCTTGGCCACCATGCTCTTGGACCACAGCCGCCAACTGCGCCAGCTCGCGCAAGCAGCGCAACCGCTGATCCCACAGCTCGTGGCCCAGCAGCGTCAGCGCTTTTTGGACCGCTGGAACGAGGCCATGGGCAACGCCGGTGGCGTGGGCATCGAAGCCGCCCAAGACCGCGCCCTGAACGAAGCCACGGCGTTTGCCATTCGCATCGACGTGGCCGAAGAGATCACCCGCTTGGACGCGCACCTGAGCGAAATTGACCGCCTGCTCACCCAGGGCGGCGACATCGGTAAGCGCTTGGACTTTTTGATCCAAGAGCTGCACCGCGAAGCCAACACCTTGGGCTCCAAATCGTCCAGCTTGGAGCTCACCCGCATCTCGGTCGACATGAAGGTGTTGATCGAGCAAATGCGCGAACAAGTTCAAAACATCGAATAAACCATGCAATACCCAGGAAACCTGTTTGTGGTGGCCGCCCCCAGTGGCGCGGGCAAGTCGAGTTTGGTCAAGGCCTTGATGGAGCTCGACGCGCGCGTGGTGCCTTCGGTCTCGCACACCACCCGTGCGCCGCGTGGCCAAGAGGTGCACGGCCGTGAGTACTACTTCGTGAGCAACGAAACCTTTGACCAGATGGTCTTGCAAGACGCGTTCTTGGAGTGGGCCTCGGTGCACGGCAACCGCTACGGCACCTCGCGCGCTTCCATTGAGCAGCGCATGGCACAAGGCGCCGATGTGGTGCTGGAAATCGACTTCCAAGGTGCCATCCAGATCAAACGCATCTTCCCCAACGCCGTGCTGATCTTCATCTTGCCCCCGAGCTGGGAAGAGCTGCGCTCGCGCTTGGAGCGCCGCGCCGAAGACACCCCCGAGGTGATCGACCTGCGCATGAAGAACGCCGCGGTGGAAACCGCCCACGCCAAAGAATTCGACTTCGTTATAATCAATGAGTTGTTCGAACGTGCGTTGTTTGACCTCAAAGCCATTGTTCATTCCCAGCGGCTGAAGTTTTCTTCTCAGCAACTGGCCAAAAGCGACACGTTTCGCGCACTCAACATTCTCTGATTCCACCGTTCACTGGAGCCCACATGGCACGCATCACCGTCGAAGATTGTCTGGAGCAAATCCCCAACCGTTTCCAGTTGGTCTTGGCCGCGACTTACCGCGCCCGCATGCTCAACCAAGGCCACGCGCCCAAAATCGAGAGCAAAAACAAATCGGGTGTGACCGCGCTGCGCGAAATCGCCGAAGGCAAAGTCGGCCTGGAAATGCTCAAAAAAGTGCCCGTCTAAGCGCACCGGGGCCTGCCCCATCCTCCCCAAAACACCACTTCTGTGGTGTTTTTTTTTGCCACGCCTTCAGGGTGGTTTGCCCCATCCGGGTGCATCGGCACCGAACTCGCGCTAAAGTATGGCCATGCTGACCGCATCTCCCAAACCCCGAGCTCCTGAGCCGACCCCCATCGACGCGCCCTTGCCGGCCGCTGAGAGCGCGGCTGCGGCCAGCTTTGCCGGGCTGTTGGAGCGGCTCGACTACCTCAGCAGCAGCGACATCGACCAGGTCCGACAGGCGTACCGCTTTGCCGACGAGGCGCACTTGGGTCAGCTGCGCAAAAGCGGCCTGCCCTACATCACCCACCCCATCGCCGTGGCGGCGCAATGCGCCGAATGGAAACTCGACGCGCACGCGCTGCAAGCCGCGCTCATGCACGACGCGATGGAAGATTGCGGCGTCACCAAACAAGAATTGATTGAGCGCTTTGG
>CAZNWS010000163.1:0-4130 GCA_964576495.1 uncultured Hydrogenophaga sp.
ACCATCTTGCAGGGGCGAGAACTCCTCTGCCCGCTTGGACAAGGTATTGAAAATACGAAGGGTCATGGAATAAATTGGCCGCTAAGGCAAACGAGACAGCCTCACAAAATGAGTTTGAAGCCTCGGGGATACAATGTTCCAGTATATCCAGACACACTCACCAGTCTATGAAAAATCACCCGCTGACCATCGCTGCCACATTTGTGATCGTGATACTTGCGAGCACCCAAGTCTGGGCTCAAGCTGACCCTTACGCGCCCATCAATCAAATGTTCAGGGATAAGCAATGGTCGGCGGCCATGACGGCTATCGAGTCCTACCTCAAAAACAACCCGCGCGATCCTCAAATGCGGCTATTACAAGGCATTGCGCACACAGAAATTGGTCAAATCGAGGAGGCTAAATCGGTTTACACCCGTTTGACACAAGACTTTCCCGAGTTGCCCGAGCCCCACAACAACCTAGCGACTTTGTTCGCCCGAACCGCTCAGTTTGATGCAGCTCGCACATCTTTGGAAATGGCCATTCGCATCAATCCCGATTACGCCGTCGCTCATGAAAACTTAGGCGATGTTTATGTCCGTTTGGCCAGAGAGTCCTACGCCCGAGCTGCCGCACTGGATCGCAACGCCGTGACCGTCGGCCCCAAGCGCATCCAACTTGAGACCGTGCTGCGCCCACCCGTGCCCGCCGCCACCCCAAAACAGCCATGAACAAACGCCAGACCCTCGGCCTGTTGGCCCTGAGCGCCCTGCTCAACCTGCCTTTGGCACACGCGCAAAACGCGCCCAAGGTCACCTTAGAAACTTCCATGGGTACGGTGGTGGTGCAGCTCGACCCTGCGAAAGCCCCGTTGAGCGTGGCCAACTTCCTGCAATACGTCAACGATGGTCATTACAACGGCACGGTGTTTCATCGCGTCATTCCGAACTTCATGGTTCAAGGCGGCGGATTCACCGCCGACAACCGCCAAAAACCGACCCGATCACCGATTCCTATCGAGTCCAACAACGGATTGAAAAACACCCGTGGCACCATCGCCATGGCGCGTACGATGGACCCGAATTCGGCCACTGCTCAGTTTTTCATCAATGTGGTGGACAACGAATTTTTGAACTATCGCGCGCCCACCACACAAGGTTATGGTTACGCTGTGTTTGGCCAAGTCATCTCGGGCATGGACGTCGTCGATAAGATCCGCGCCACGCCCACCGGGCCACAAGACCGCCCCCTCGCCCCCGTCACCATTTTGAAAGCCACCTCGGAGAAATGAACATGGCCAACCCCCAAGTCGAATTGCACATCGCCGGTTTCGGCACCATCACCTTGGAGCTGGACGCCGACAAAGCCCCCGCATCGACCGCCAATTTTTTGGCTTACGTGAACAAGGGCCACTACAACAACACGATTTTTCATCGTGTGATTCCCGGCTTCATGATTCAAGGTGGCGGTTTTGAGCCCGGCATGAACCAAAAAACCACCGACGCTCCGATCAACAACGAAGCCAACAACGGCCTGAAGAACAACCAGCACACCGTGGCCATGGCGCGCACCAGCGACCCCCATTCAGCCACCGCGCAATTCTTCATCAACGTGGCCGACAACGGCTTTTTGAACCACACCGCACCGAGCATGCAAGGCTGGGGTTACGCCGTGTTTGGCCAAGTGGTCAAGGGCACCGAAGTCGTCGACCAAATCAAGGCTGTGAAAACCAGCCGCAAGGGTTACCACGACGATGTGCCCGTGAACGACGTGGTGATCGAAAAAGCCGTCGCCCTTTAAGACCTCACCCACCGCACCATGCCCGACGCTCAGCCCGCGGCCACTTGGCCCGAACTGGTCGCACCCGGGAATTGGCGCTGTGTGGACTTCATCTCGGACTTGCACCTGCAGCCCAGTGAGCCCGCCACGTTTGACGCTTGGCGGGCTTTTTTGCATGGTCAGGTCACAGGCGCACCCGACGACAGCCCGGTGGCCGACGCCCTGTTCATCTTGGGCGATCTGTTTGAGGTTTGGGTGGGCGACGACGTGCTCGACAGCGACGACTCGTCCGCCCCGTTTTGGCGCGCCTGCGCCGATGTCATCGCCGAACGGGCTCGCCGAACACCCGTGTTTTTCATGGCCGGCAACCGCGATTTTTTGATCGGACCCGTCGCCCGTGCGCGCATGGGCTGGCAGGTTTTGAGCGACCCCACGGTCTTGCAAATGGGCCAATACCGCACACTGCTGAGCCACGGCGACGCATTGTGCGTGGACGACACCGACTACCAAGCCTTCAGAAAAGCAGTCCGTCAAAGCGAATGGCAGCGGGATTTTTTAGGACAAGCCTTGGTTGACCGCCTGAGGGTGGCGCGCGACTTGCGCGAGCGAAGTCAAGCACGCAAAGACGAACTGGGCACCGACCCCAGTTTGTGGGCCGATGTGGACCACGATGCGGCGGCGCAATGGCTCAGTCAAGGCCGGACGCAGCGGTTGATTCACGGCCATACGCATCGCCCAGGCCAACATGCTTGGGGCGAAGGCCTGCAGCGTGAGGTCTTGAGCGATTGGGAGCTGGGTGGCCCTCAGCCCCGCAGTGAGGTGCTGCGCCTACACGTGAGCGGCGCGCTCACGCGATGGCAGCCCCAAGCGATTTAACGCTTGAGCAAGACCTTCAGGGCCGTTTGCAGACGGCGGGCTTGCGACGCGTCGTGCGCTTGCGCCAACACCTTGGCCACGTCCTGTGCCCAGGTTTGTGCCGGTGGTGCGTCGTTGCGACGGGTGAGCAACTGCAACTGCAATTGACGGCGCGCGTCCAATGCCTCGGCGGGTGTGGGCACTTCAGCGGCCATTTCCACACGCAACAAGGCAGTGGCATCAACAGCGGCTGGCGCACAAGCCAAGGCCTGAGCCCATGCCGTGCGTGTGGCGGTGTTCACGCGCTGGCCCAAAGCTTGTGCCGTGGGCAAAGCGTCCCCTTGACGCTGTTCCCAAGCGCTGAGCAGTTGGGTCAACACCTCGCCGTGGGCCATCGCGGCCAAACGGCGCATCTGCTGCTCGGCCTTCTCCAAGGCTTGGCGTTGGGCACGAAACGCGGTGTCGCCCAGGCGGGGACCGCGGGGAGCACGTTCTTCGCGAGCACCCCAACGACCTTCGTCGCGGCGACCTTCACGTGGTGCACCGAATTTGTCATCACGACGGGGCGCACGGGTGCGGTCCACCGCCGCGGTGGCTTTCGCTTGTCCGGGTCGGTCGTCACCACGCACAGCCACCAATTTCTTGGGAGCTGCAGGTGCGACTGGCGCTGGGGCCTCGGCGGGCACCAAGGCATTGGTCGCTTCAGCAACTTCGGATACCTCGGGACTGTTGGCCTCGGCCTTTGTTGCAGCGGGTGCAGTCGGCGCAGGCATGCCTTGACTCAATGCATGGAGTGCGGCCACCGCTTGGGCGATCGCCGAGGCGTCACCGGCGTCACACGCGGCTTGAACGGCTTGAGAAGCCTCGACGACGCGGCGGTCGTGCTCGCTCATGGCTTCGGCTGCAGGTGCCCTTGAACTGGTTTTGCGAGAAAACGCCTCGTCCAACGGTTGGCGGAATGCGTCCCAAAGCTTTTGCTCGTGTTTGCGATCCAGCGCGATTTGTTGGGCATCGGCTTGCCAACGTTGTTGAAGCGCTTTGACCGCGGCCACGCGCAACACAGGCTCTGCAGCCAAAGCCTTGGCTTCCTCAATCAGGGCTTGGCGTCGTACCAAAGCTTGGTCTTGCGCGGCCTGCAAGGGCGCATGGGCCTCGTGCATCAAAGCCTTCCACTGAGGTTGAATGGCCGCAAAGGCCTTTTCACCCATGTGCCCTGCGTTGCGCCAGCGTTCAGCGAAGGCATGCAGATCGCGGGCCTGTTGTTTCCAATCTTGCTGATCGGCATGGCTGACCATCCAAGCACGCACCTCTTCCATCAAGGCCAGACGTTGGGCTTTGGTTTGTTCGGACTGCTCTTTGACTTGCTTGAGCCAAGCGTCCACCCATTGGTGTAACTCCACACACGCCGCATCGAAAGCTTTGAACAAGGTCGCGCCGGGCAGCGCGCCATAGGCTGAGTCGGCCCGTTTCCATTGTTCGCGCAGTCCGCGCAGCTGCTCTTGCAGTTTGCGACC
>CAZNWS010000164.1:0-4091 GCA_964576495.1 uncultured Hydrogenophaga sp.
AGCGCGGCAGCTTCAAGCGCTTTTTGGAAACCATCGGCGACCTGCCCGGTGGCCCGCGCAACATCACCGAATTCAACTACCGCATGATCGATGCAGCGCAAGCCCATGTATTTGTGGGACTGAGCACCCAAGCCAAAGGCGAGAGCAGCCAAATCGCCAAACGTTTGAACAAACAAGGTTTCCAAGCCCTGGACCTGACACACGACGAACTGGCCAAAGAGCACCTGCGCCACATGGTGGGTGGCCACTCCAGCCTGTCGCAAGACGAACGTTTGATGCGCTTTGAATTCCCCGAACGCCCCGGCGCTTTGCTGAAGTTCTTGAGCCTCATGCGCCCGGGATGGAACATCTCGCTCTTCCACTACCGCAACCAAGGCGCGGACTACGGCCGCATCGTGGTGGGCTTGCAAGTGCCGCCCAAAGACAACAAGGCCTTTGACCAATTCTTGGCGACCCTGGGCTACCCCCACGTCGAAGAAACCCAGAACCCGGCTTACCGCCTGTTCTTGAGGAGCTGACCCATGGCCGCATCGCTCGACGGGCAATTGGTGGTGGCGATTTCCTCGCGCGCCCTGTTCGACTTCGAAGAAGAGAACACCGTCTTTGAGCAAGGTGACGACCGACAGTACATGGACCTGCAGTTGCAACGCTTGGAGACCCCGGCGCGTCCGGGCGTGGCGTTCTCCATGGTGAAGAAGTTGCTGGCCTTCAACGACGCTCAAACGCAGCGTGTGGAGGTGGTGATCCTCTCGCGCAACGACCCGGTCTCGGGCATGCGCGTGTTCCGTTCGGCCCAGCACTACGGCCTGCCCATCCAGCGCGGCAGCTTCACCCGCGGCCAAGCCCCTTGGCGCTACCTCAAGCCCCTGCGGGCCAACCTGTTTTTGTCGACGCATTTGGCCGATGTGCGCGCCGCGCTCGACGCGGGCGTGCCCGCCGCCCAGGTCTACCCCCAATCGGTTCACGCCAGCGACGCCCACCCCCACGAAGTGCGCATCGCGTTTGACGGTGACGCGGTGCTGTTCTCCGATGAGGCCGAGCGCGTGTTCCAAGCCGAGGGCTTGAGCGCCTTCCAAGCCCACGAAGCGAGCAAAGCCGCGCTGCCGTTGAGCGGTGGACCTTTTAAACCCCTGCTCGAAGCCTTGCACCGTTTGCAAAGCGAAGGCACGCCGCACATGCGCATACGCACCGCCTTGGTCACCGCGCGCAGTGCGCCTGCACACGAACGTGCCATCCGCACCCTGATGGACTGGAACATTCAAGTGGATGAAGCGATGTTCTTGGGTGGCTTGCCCAAAGGCGAGTTCCTGCGAGAGTTCGAACCCGACTTTTTCTTTGACGACCAAACCGGCCACATCGAATCGGCCGCCCGGCACGTGCCCTCAGGACACGTCGCCTCGGGCATCTCCAACGCCTAAAGCCATGCTAGTCCTTTATCATGCGTGTCTCATCACAGGGAGTAACACCATGAGACTGCGTTTTTGGCTTTTTGGCTGGATTTGTGCAACAGTCGTATTCAACACTACAACCTGGGCGCAAACTGCCCCGCTGTCAGCCCCCACTGGAAACATTGTGCTGACCGTGACCGGCAACATCACCAAGACCAACGTGGGCCAACAAGCGGTGTTTGACCTCAAGATGATCGAGGCCTTGCCGCAACACAGCTTCACGACGCAGACTCCTTGGTACAGCACGCCGGTGAAGTTCACAGGCCCCAAGCTGTCCGACGTGCTGGCGGCCGTCGGCGCCCAAGGTCAAGACATTCAAGCCGTGGCCCTCAACAACTACCGAGTCACCATTCCCGTCAGTGACACCCAACAATTTCCTGTCGTGATGGCTTGGAAGATCAACGACCAGCCCATTCCCATTCGCGCCAAAGGCCCGCTGTTCATTGCCTACCCTTACGACAGCGATGCTGCCTTGCGGACAGCGCAATACCACGAGCGTTCGATTTGGCAACTCAAACAACTCCACATTCCGTGAACGCTGAAGTCACATGACACGTTGGAGCATCGCGCGTTGGTTCTGGACGGTGAGCTTGGTGCTCATCGTCACCCTCACGCCTTTGGCCTGGATTCAATGGCAGCAGTTCGATCTGCTCGACAACATCTCCAACAGCCAAACCGAGTCACCGATGTGGCACGCCTATCAGTTGGAGAGCGAGCTGCACCAGCTCGAACGTGCGGTGGAACTCGCCAGCGCGCAACGTCCAAGCGTCAGCGCCGATGAACTGAACGTTCGCTACGAAATCTTTCTCAGTCGCGTGGGCGTGTTGATCGACTTGCCTCGCCGGGATGACCTCGACACCCAAACCGCGTACCAAGAAGCCATGTCGGGTTTGGTGGTGTTTACCCAAATGGCCGAGCCTTTGTTTGCCGACCCGTCGGCATGGGTCAGGCAACCAGCGCAAGTACGGCGTGTCTTAGAACAGACCCAAGCGCTACGCCCTTTGCTGGCCGAACTCACCTCGGTGGCCAGCCGCGCCATGGCGCGCGTGGAGGACGAACGCAAACACTTGCTCTTACAGCAAAGCAAATTGATCGTGGGCTTGGCCGCGGCACAAACGGTGCTGCTGCTGGTGTTGATGGCTTTGCTGGGCCGACATTTGCGCCAACAACTCAAGCAAAACCAACAACTCAAAGCGGTCAGCCAAGCGCTGCAGACGGCGCGCGACGAAGCCGACGCAGCCAATCGCGGCAAGAGTGTGTTTTTGGCCAACATGAGCCACGAGATCCGCACGCCGTTCCAAGGCGTGTTGGGCATGCTCAACCTGCTCGACACCACACAACCCAGTCCCGCGCAGCGCGACTACATCCACACCGCGCGCGAATCGGCCACTCACCTACTGCGCGTGCTCAACGACATCTTGGACGTTTCGACCCTGGAGTCGGGCAACTTCAAGCTCAACACCGAGCCTGTGCATTTGCCAAGCATCGCCAAAGAAGTGGACAACCTGATGCGCTTCCCAGCAGAGCAAAAGGGCATCACCTTGCAACTTCGCATTGATGAACGCGCTCCCGCTTGGGTGATGGGCGATGCCACTCGATTGAGGCAAATCTTTTTCAACCTGATCAACAACGCCATCAAGTTCACCAGCCACGGTGGCGTGATGGTCCGCATCGACGCCACGCCCGACCACTCCACCGGCTTCGTCTTCACCGTTCAAGACAGTGGCATCGGCATGGACAAAGCCACACTGGAGCGGCTGTTCACGCGCTTTTATCAAGCCGACGATTCGGTGCGCCGCCGCTTGGGCGGTACCGGTTTGGGCCTGGACATCAGCCGCCAACTCTGCGAAATGATGGGCGGCGACATCAGCGTCAGCAGCGAGCCGGGCGAAGGCTCTTGCTTCATGGTGCGACTGCCTTTACCCGATGTGGATGCACCTGAAGCAGCCGACAGCCCTGCAGCTCAAACCACCCCGAATGCGCGCGCCTTGCACCTCTTGGTGGCCGAAGACCATCCGGTGAACCTGAAGTTCATCAGCATCGTGTTGAACAGCCTAGGGCACACCGCCACCTACTGCGACAACGGCGCTTTGGCCTTGGAACACTTGGCCCATGAGCGTTTTGATGCAGCCCTTTTGGACTACCACATGCCCGAGCTCGATGGCCTGGCCACCACCGAAGCCCTGCGGCAACGCCCGGGGCCCAACCAGCACGTGCCGGTGATTTTGGTGACCGCCGATGTCATCAACGAAACCCGCGAGAAGGCTTTGGCCAGCGGCGTGACCGCCTTTGTGTCCAAACCCATGCAAGCCTCGGACCTGCAGCGTGCCCTGCAAACCTGCGGTTTATGAGCGCTGCCCCTCAGAGCGGGTTACCCAACAGCTTGGAGATGGCCGCGATGTGCGCAGCGGTGGGAACCTGGGGTGGCATCTCGTCTTCTGCGGCGGTGGCGTTTTCATGTGCTTGAATGGCCTTGACCATGGCGTATTGGTCTTCCCACACCAAGGTTTTGCCAGCCGGGCACATGTCGCGCAAGGTGCCATACCAGTAATAACCATCAACACCACCGAAGAGCTTGTCGATGGCCGCAGGCTAACTTAGCTGCTGATACTTCTTTAGAAGCTTTTGAAAAGAAAGAAACAG
>CAZNWS010000165.1:0-4074 GCA_964576495.1 uncultured Hydrogenophaga sp.
GGGTCTCGGGGTAGTGAACGATGTACTTGGTGGTGGGGTTGCAAGGCCAGCTGGTCTTGTCCTTTTCGCCAGCGGCCAAGGGCGCGCCCACGGTGTGCACGCAAGGCACAAATTCGCCATCGGTACCCAAGACATCAAACACGGCACGGCCCATGCGCGTCATGAGCTTCATGTTCACGGCCACGTAAGCGCTGTCGGAGAGCTCAATGCCGATGTGGGCAATCGGGCTACCCAAGGGACCCATGCTGAAGGGCACCACGTACATGGTGCGGCCAGCCATACAGCCATCGAACAGCGGCTGCAAAGTGGCGCGCATCTCGGCGGGGGCTTTCCAGTTGTTGGTGGGGCCGGCGTCCTCGGCTTTTTCTGAACAAATGAAGGTGCGGTCTTCCACGCGGGCCACGTCGGACGGGTCGGAGCAGGCCAAGAAACTGTTGGGCCGCTTGGCGGGGTTCAGGCGTTTGAAGGTGCCGGCTTCTTCCAGTTGCTGGCACAGGCGTTGGTATTCGGCTTCACTGCCATCGCACCAAACCACTTGGGCGGGTTTGCACAAAGCGACCATGTCGGCCACCCAAGCGATGAGCTTGGGGTGTTTCACATAGTCGGGGGTGTTCAAGGCCAAACCGTGCAGGGAAGGTGCGTTCATCGTGAGCTCCAGAGTTTTAAAACCGGTGGGGTCGCGCAGACCCATTGGAGATCGATTTTAAAAATATGCCGCGTCAGTTACACTGAAGTTACATGCAAAACCTGCATAACCTAATGCTGAAAGGCGCAAAAAAACCGAGCCCAGAGGCTCGGCTTTGGGGGTGGGAGCGCCGTGTGGCTCAGGCCATGAACACCGCGATGAAGGCCAACAAGAAAATCAGCACCGCACCGGCCACAGGCAACAACACGGGCATGTGGGGGACGATGGCTTCGACCATATCGGCGGGGGCTTGGTCGTGGTTGTCGTGGTGAGACATGGGCTAACTCCAAAGAGAAATGGAAAAGGCTATTTTAATGCGAGCCAGCAGCCTTGTGCATGCGTCCTTCAGTCCACAAACGCCGAGATCACCCGCAAGACTTCGGCACCGTAGGCTTCGCGCTTCTTCTGGCCGATACCCGCCACGCCGTCCAAATCGTCCATTTGGCTCGGACGTCGCTGCGCCAAAGCGCGCAGGGTGCTGTCGTGAAAAATCACGAAGGCCGGTAAGTTGTGCGAACGCGCCACTTCGGCGCGCCAGGCCTTGAGCGCGTCCAAACAATCGCGCTCGATCAAGCTCAAGGGCTGGCCCGACTCGTCGCGGTCGGCGCGGGCCGCGCGGCTGTTGCTGCGCGCCGCGCGCGGCTTTTCGCTGGGCGTCTTGAGCCAGATCGGGGTTTCACCGCGCAGGATGCTGCGCGAGCCTTCGGTCAGGTGCAAGGTGTTGAAGCCGCTGCCGTCCACACGCAGTGCCTCGCGGGCGATCAGCTGGCGAATCAAGGCGCGCCACTGGGTTTCGTTCAAGTCGGCGCCGATGCCAAAGGTCGAGAGGCTTTGGTGGCCATACTGTGTCACCTTCTCGGTGGTTTTGCCGCGCAAGATGTCCATGATGTGGCCCGCCCCGAACGCCGAGCCGCTGGCTTGTTGCAAACGGTAAATGCACGAGAGCAGTTTGCGAGCCGATTCGGTGGCGTCGTGTTGGGCCGGTGGATTGAGGCAGTTGTCGCAGTTCCCGCAGGGCTGGCTGTGTTCGCCAAAGTAGGACAACAAGCGCACGCGACGGCAGTCGCTGGCTTCGGCCAAGCTGAGCAAGGCGTCGAGCTTGCCGCGCAAAACCTGTTTGAAGGCGTCGGCCGCTGGGCTCTCGTCGATCATGCGGCGCTGGTTGACCACGTCTTGCAAGCCGTAGGCCATCCATGCGTTGGCGGGTTCGCCGTCGCGCCCCGCGCGGCCCGTCTCTTGGTAATAGCCTTCGATGTTTTTGGGCATGTCCAGGTGCGCCACGAAGCGCACATCGGGTTTGTCGATGCCCATGCCGAAGGCGATGGTGGCCACCATGATCCAGCCCTCCTCGCGCAAGAAGCGGTCCTGGTTGCGTTGGCGTTCCTGGGTGTCCATGCCCGCGTGGTAAGCCATGGCCTGAAAACCCGCGTCTGTGAGCATGACGGCCACCTCCTCCACCCGGCGGCGCGATTGGCAATACACGATGCCCGCGTCGTGGCCGTTGGCGCTGCTGTGCTCGTCGCGGATGAATCGCACCAACTGAGCGCTGGCGTCTTTCTTTTCCACCAACTGGTAGCGGATGTTGGGGCGGTCAAAGCTGCTGATGAAGGTGCGTGCGTGTTGCAGCTGCAAGCGCTCGATCATGTCGTCGCGCGTGAGTGCATCGGCCGTGGCGGTCAAGGCCACGCGCGGCACACCGGGGAAACGTTCGGCCAAAACCGCGAGCGATCGGTATTCGGGGCGGAAGTCGTGGCCCCATTGGCTCACGCAATGCGCCTCGTCGATGGCGAACAAAGCGAGTTGGCCGCGTTCGAGCAGGGCATCGAGCAAAGCCAAAAAACGCGGCGTGTTCAGGCGTTCGGGCGCCACGTACAACAAGGTGGTCTCAGCGCGCAGCAGCGACTTTTCCACCGCTTGGCTTTCTTCGGACGACAAACTGGAGTTCAAAAACGCCGCCGACACACCCGCTTCTAGCAGCGCACCGACTTGGTCGTGCATGAGCGCGATCAGGGGCGAGACCACGATGGACACACCGTGTCCCGCCCGTTGGCGCACGATGGCCGGGATTTGGTAACACAGCGACTTGCCGCCGCCCGTGGGCATCAGCACCAAGGCATCACCGCCGGTGCTCACATGACCGACGATCTCGGCCTGCGGGCCACGAAAGGCGTCGTAACCAAAGACTTCGCGCAGCACATCCACGCAAGTCTCCAGCACCACCCCTTCGTCCGACACATCGATCATGGGGTGTATTGTCGGGCATGCCCGAGGGCGCGGGACACCCCTTGCCTACAATGTCGGCATGACCGTTGCCCAGACCCCCGCCTACACCCGTGCCCAAGCGTTGCCGGGCATCCTTCGCCAGCGCATCGCCATCTTGGATGGCGCCATGGGCACCATGATCCAGCGCTTCAAATTGGGCGAAGCCCAGTACCGCGGCGAGCGTTTCAAGGACTTTGGGCGCGATGTCAAAGGCAACAACGAACTGCTCAGCCTGACCCGCCCAGACGTCATCCGCGACATCCACGAGCGCTATTTGGCCGCGGGTGCCGACCTGATCGAGACCAACACCTTTGGCGCGACCACCATCGCCCAAGAGGACTACGGCATGGCCGACTTGGCCTACGAGATGAACTTGGCCTCGGCGCGACTGGCCCGCGCAGCCTGCGACCAATTCAGCACACCAGACAAACCCCGCTTCGTGGCCGGCGCCTTGGGCCCCACGCCCAAAACCGCCAGCATCAGCCCCGACGTGAACGACGCGGGGGCGCGCAACGTGGACTTCGAGCAGCTGCGCCAAGCCTACGGCGAGCAGGTCAAGGCCTTGGTCGAGGGTGGCTCGGACGTGTTGTTGGTGGAAACCATTTTTGACACGCTCAACGCCAAGGCGGCGCTGTTCGCCATCGAAGAATTTTTTGAAACCAGTGGCGAGCGCCTGCCCGTGATCATCAGCGGCACGGTCACCGACGCTTCGGGCCGCATCTTGAGCGGTCAAACGGTGACGGCGTTTTGGGCCAGCGTGCGCCACATCCAGCCCTTGGCCGTGGGCCTGAACTGCGCCTTGGGCGCCACGCTCATGCGTCCCTACATCCAAGAGCTGGCCAAGGTGGCGGGCGACACTTTCATCAGCTGCTACCCCAACGCCGGCCTGCCCAACCCCATGAGCGACACCGGCTTCGATGAAACCCCCGACGTGACCAGCCGCTTGTTGCACGAGTTCGCCGCCGAGGGTTTGGTCAACATCGTGGGCGGCTGCTGCGGCACCACGCCCGAGCACATCGCCGCCATCGGCCAAGCCGTGCGCAGCGAACACGCCCGTGCCCTGAGCGCGGGGCGCTTTTACCGAGAGCCTGCCGAGGCTTGAGCGCCCAGACCCGCTAAAATACCGG
>CAZNWS010000166.1:0-4066 GCA_964576495.1 uncultured Hydrogenophaga sp.
AGATGATTAAATATCCTTGAGAATGTCCATTTTTATTTAGTGTGAATTTTCCTCTGCCTTTTACCTCTGTGTTTTGCGGAATAGAAGATTCTTCATTTTTTCTAAAGTCTAACTTAAAATCACAATCTTCAAAAATAAACTCACTCCAAATCCCATTCATTTTTTGATCTTCAAATAATACAGAACGAATTTTACCGTTAAGAGATAAAAATTCGTAAGAATCATCAAATGGTATTGAGTGCTTTACCTGGTTAATTGTGAATAGCATGCAGACTCCTTTTTGCTGAAATTTCTAAATTAAAATTTTAATTATGTGGTCGATCAAAGATTATTCTTAAGATTGTTATTTGTTAAACAATGAAGGAGAACTGACTTGGATCGATTTATCATAAGGTGATTTGCGTTATTTGTTTGCATAATGGCCACGCTCAACTTACTTGTTTTTTTAATTAATAGAGATAATTAAACAAGGCTGGCTTCCTCAATCGCCTCAGACAGCGTCAACCAGCGCGCTTCCAGCGTCTCCAGCTCGTCGTTCACCACCTTCAGGCGTTTGCCCGCTTCGGCGATCTCGTGGGGCTTGAGCGGTTGGCTCAGGCGGGCTTCCAAGGTTTCGCGTTCGGTGTTGAGCAAGGCCATGCGCTTGTCGACTTGGTCCAGCTCTTTTTTGAACGGGCGCACCTTGTCGGCAATTTGTTGGCGGCGCAGGGCGTCTTGTTTGCGCTGCTCGGGGCTGCGGATGGACTGCGCCATTTGTGAGGCCGTGGTGCTGGCGACCACAGGGGCGGCCACCGGTGCGGCGTGCACGCCTTTGCGGTTGGGCGCGGCGGCCACGGGCGTGGCGCTGTTGGCGCTGCGCTGGGCGTCTTTTTGCACTTGGCGCGAGGTTTTGGCCAAGTCCAGCAGGTAGCGCTGGTAGTCGTCCAAGTCGCCGTCGAAGGGGTCGATGCCGCCGTGCGACACCAACCAGAACTCGTCGCACACGGCGCGCAGCAAGGCGCGGTCGTGGCTGACCAGCATCACGGTGCCTTCGAATTCGTTGAGCGCCACGCTCAGCGCTTCGCGGGTGGCCAAGTCCAGGTGGTTGGTGGGTTCGTCCAGCAGCAGCAGGTTGGGGCGCTGCCACACGATCATGCACAGGACCAAGCGGGCTTTCTCGCCACCGCTCATGCTGCCCACGGCTTGTTTGACCATGTCGCCCGTGAAGTTGAACTGCCCCAAGAAGCTGCGCAGGTCTTGTTCGCGGGTGGCTTGTCCGCTGAGCTTGCCAGCGGCTGTGCTCTCGCGGGCCAAGCGGTTCATGTGCTCCAGCGGGCTCTCAGAGGGGCGCAGCACGTCGAGTTCTTGCTGGGCGAAGTAGCCGATGTTCAGGCCCTTGCCTTCGGTGATCTGACCGGCGATGGCTTGCAGGTCGCGCGCGATGGTCTTGACCACCGTGGACTTGCCCTGGCCGTTGGCGCCCAAGATGCCGATGCGCTGCCCAGCCAAGATGGACCGGGTGACGTTGCGCACGATGGTGGTGGGCGGCGCGTCGGCGCTGGCCGCGGGGTAACCGAAGTCCACGCCTTGCAGCGCGAGCATGGGGTTGGGCAGGTTGGCCGGTTCGGTGAATTCGAAGGTGAAGTCGGCTTCGGCCAAAACGGGGCCGATTTTTTCCATGCGTTCGAGCGCCTTGACGCGGCTTTGCGCTTGCTTGGCTTTGCTGGCTTTGGCTTTGAAGCGGTCGATGAACTTTTGCAGGTGCGCCATTTTTTCTTGTTGGCGCTCAAACGCGGTTTGTTGCAGCGCCATTTGTTCGGCGCGCATGGTCTCAAAGCGGCTGTAGCCGCCACCGTAGCGGTGCAGCTTGGCGCTTTCGATGTGCAGGGTGACGTCGGTCACGGCGTCCAAAAATTCGCGGTCGTGGCTGATGACGAGCATGGTGCCTTCGTAGCGCTTGAGCCAAGCTTCCAGCCAAACCAAAGCGTCCAAGTCCAGGTGGTTGGTGGGCTCGTCGAGCAGCAACAAGTCGCTGGGGCACATCAGCGCGCGTGCGAGCTGCAAGCGCATGCGCCAGCCGCCCGAGAAGCTGTTGACCGGGTGCTCCAGCTCGTCGATGCCAAAGCCCAAACCCAAGATCAGCGCTTGAGCACGGGCCGGGGCATCGTGCGCGCCCGCATCGTGCAAGGCCATGTAGGCCATGGCCATGCGTTCGCCGTCGCCACTGGCCTCGGCCGCGTGCACCTCGGCTTGGGCTTGCGCCAAACGCGTGTCGCCTTCGATCACGAACTCGGTGGCGCTTTGGCTGGTCTCGGGCATGTCTTGAGCGACCTGCGCCATTTGCCATTGCGCGGGGATGCTGAAGTCGCCGCTGTCTTCGTGCAGCACGCCGGTCAGCAGCGCAAACAGGCTGGACTTGCCAGCGCCGTTGCGGCCCACCAGGCCGACTTTTTCACCGGGGTTGAGGGTAGCGTTGGCCGCGTCGAGCACGACCTTCACGCCGCGGCGCAGGGTGACGTTTTTGATGGTGATCATGCGCGCACCCCCAAGGCGTCGGCGGTCAAGAGCAAGACTTGGTCGTCGCCCGCGCTGGTGCTCAGCCACACCGGTTGCAGGTGCGGGAAGGCGGCTTCGAAGTGTTCGCGCTCGTGGCCGATCTCCAGCACCAACACGCCGTGTGCGCTCAGGTGCTGCGGGGCCGCGGCCAACAGTTGGCGGATGAAGTCCATGCCGTCGCTGCCGCCAGCCAAGGCCAGGGCGGGTTCGGCGCGGAATTCGGCAGGCAGCTCGGCCATGCTTTGGCTGTTCACGTAGGGTGGGTTGCACAAGACCAAGTCCCATGGGCCGGGGCAGCCCGACCACACATCGCTCTCGCACCAGCGGATGCGCTGGGTCAAACCGTGGCGCTCGCCGTTGATGGCGGCCACGGCCAAGGCTTCGGTGGACAGATCGGCACCGGTCACTTGAACCTCGGGCCACGCCATCGCAGCCAAGACGGCCAAGCTGCCGTTACCCGTGCAAAGGTCGAGCACGCGCTCGGTGCGCTCGCTGAGCCACAGGTCCAGGGTGCCTTCGGCGATCAGTTCGGCGATGAAGCTGCGCGGCACGATGCAGCGCTCGTCCACGTAAAACGACACGCCTTGCAGCCAAGCTTCTTGGGTGATGTAGGCGGCGGGGCGGCGCGTGGCGATGCGCTCACTGATCAAGGCGTCCAAGCGCTGGCACTGCTCGGGCGTGAGTGCGGTGGCGTGTTCGGTGGTGTCGGTGTCGAGCGGCAAACCCAGGCCCCAGAGGACCAACCAAGCGGCTTCGTCGTGGGCGTTGGTGGTGCCGTGGCCAAAGCTGACGCCCGATTGGGTGAGGCGTTCGCTGGCTTGGCTAAGATAGGCACTCAACGACAGGCCTGCGGTGGGCGTGGGCGAAACAGAGGATGGGGTCATGACACAACAATCAATGGACGGCGCAAGGGCCACAGGGCGCCAAGCGCGCAACCCACTATTGTCGTTGATCGTGGCGGCCTTCTTGGTCGTGGGTTGCGAAAAGGCGCCGGCACCGACTGAAGCCGTCAAGGCCGGTGCGGACGTGGACGCCAAGGGCTGCAAGCCTTCAGCGGGCTACACCTGGTCCGAGATGAAACAACAGTGCATCCGCATCTGGGAAGAGGGCGTGGCCTTTGAGCCGGTGGACACCACCGACCCCGACCAATGGGCTTTTGTGGTCTTCAGCGACGACAAGCCCCTGGCCGAACTTTACTGGGGCGACCAACGCGCCGTGCTGAACGTGCAGCCGGCCGAAGAGGGCGACATCAGCCCCGTGGTGATGAAGAACACCGCCAAGGGGATTGAGGTGCTGCGCACCAAAGACGTGTTCGTGCTGCGCATCAATGGCAAAGCCGCCTACACGCACGAGCCGGATGCCGAGGGGCA
The DNA here is from genome assembly GCA_964576495.1 of uncultured Hydrogenophaga sp. GTDB lineage: Bacteria > Pseudomonadota > Gammaproteobacteria > Burkholderiales > Burkholderiaceae_C > Hydrogenophaga. Next base: position 3,906 of record CAZNWS010000166.1, read on the forward strand.
GATGGTCGTCGGGCGCAAAGCCGAGGAATAAAAAAAGGCCCGTCAGGGCCTTTTTTATTGGGCTGGGCTGTTGTTCAGCCCTGTGCCGAGAGCAGCGCCAAGGTGCGCTGGTAGATGTTCTTCGCCGGCTCGATGTCGGCCACGCGCACGCATTCGTTGAT
>CAZNWS010000167.1:0-4026 GCA_964576495.1 uncultured Hydrogenophaga sp.
GAGCCGTTGGCCACGTTGCCGCCCAGCGTGCCCGACTGGCGAACCGGCCAGCCCGCGAAGCGCTCGCCAAAGGGCGCGATCACCGGGCGGTCAACAGCCAGCGCCTCAAACGCTTCTTGTAAATTCACGGCCGCGCCGATGGCGATGTGGTGCGGGTAAGGCTCCACCCGGCGCAGCTCCGTCACGCGGGTGAGGTCGATGATGTGCGGCAGGCGCCGCAGGCCCTGGGTGATCCATAGCCCAGCGTCGGTGGCGCCTGCAATCAGCTGCGCTTGGGGGTGTTGGGCACGGTCTTGCAGCAAAGCGCTCAGGGTGCTGGGGCGCAGGTAGTGGCCACCGGGTTTTTCGGTGGCCGCGAGCGTTTGCAACGCCGCCACGATGGGTTTTTCATCCACAGCCTGTTTGGCATCGGTCTGCAGCCTGCACGCCGCCTGCACGATGGGCCGGTAGCCGGTGCAGCGGCACAGGTTGCCCGACAAAGCTTCATGGGCCCTGTGGCTGTCCACGGCCTGGCCTTGCGCCACGGTGCGTTGGTAGAGCGCAAACAGGCTCATCACAAAACCGGGTGTGCAGAAGCCGCATTGCGAGCCGTGGCACTCGACCATGGCTTGTTGCACCGGGTGCAGCGTGCCGTCGCTCTGCGCCAGATCGGCCGCGGTCCACAGGGCTTGGCCGTCGATGGCATGCGCAGGCTTGATGCAGCTGTTGATGGCGCGGTACTGCAAACGCCCATCCACCGCTTCGGCCACCACCACCGTGCAGGCCCCGCAGTCGCCGGCGGCGCAACCCTCTTTGGTGGCGGTCAGACGCAGGTCCTCGCGCAGCAGGTCCAGCAGGGTGCGGTCTGGTGGTACATTGCCCAGATTCACGGTGTGACCCCGGTGCCAGAAGCGCAAGGGTTGCTCGGACAGCATCGATTTCATGGGAGAGACAGGCGTTGTTGGCATGGCGGTGAGTCCACAGATTTGAACCATCCTAGGCCAAAGCCAGCGCAGGTTCATGGGCATAACACCATAACGCTTATCGGAAAACGGATATGAAGTCAGCGCCGCATTTCGACAAGATAGACCTCCAGCTCATTCGGACCTTACACACCTTGTTGATCGAACGCAGTGTTTCCAAAGCCGCCATGCGACTGGGTCAGCAGCAGCCCGCCGTGTCCGTGGCGCTCAAGCGATTGCGCGAGCTGACCGGTGACCCGATCTTGGTGCGCGCTGGCCAAGCCATGGTGCCCACCGATGTGGGTTTGGCCATGTTGGCCCCGGCGGCCCACTTGCTGCAGTCGGCCGAGGCCTTGTTTGCGCCGCAACGCCCCTTCGAGCCCAGCTCGGCCCAAGAGACCTTTCGCATCGCCGCCAGCGACACCTTGGACCCTTTGTTTTTGCCCGCGGTGGTGGCGCGCATCCAATCCTTGGCCCCTCGCTGTGAGGTGGAGATTCACGCTTTGTCCCCCCAGGCCCAATACGCCACCGACTTGGGCCAGGGCGTGGTGGATGTGGTGATCGGCAACTGGGCCGAGCCCAGCGCCGAGTTGCACCGATCGCCCTTGTTGGAGGATGAGGTGGTGTGTTTGGTCAGCGCCCAGCACCCCGCCGTGCGCCGCGGTTGGTCGGTGCAGGATTGGCTCGCTGCCGAGCACATCGCGCCCACGCCGGCCTACCTGGGTTGGCGCGGTGTGATCGACGAACACTTGGACCGCATGGGTTTGACGCGGCGCATCACCGCGCGCTGCGCACACTTTGGTTTGATGCCTCAGATGGTGGTGTCCAGCCGCTTGGTCCTGACCACGGGGCGGCAATACTGCCAACGTTTTTTGCAAGGCCCGCAGTCCCAGCGCGGTTTGGCCTTGCTGCCTTGCCCGGTCGAATTTCCCAAGATGGTTTATTACCAGCTGTGGCACGAACGCAGCCACACGTCACCAGCGGCCAAATGGTTGCGAGAACAGGTGAAAATCAGCGCCGATCAACTGCCCCTTCCTTTGACTGCGAACCCCACATGAGCCCCCCCCGTTTGCAACTTCGCGGCATCACCAAGCGCTACCCCGGCGTGGTGGCCAACCAATCGGTGTCCTTGGACGTGGCGCCCGGTGAAATCCACGCCGTTTTGGGCGAAAACGGTGCCGGTAAATCGACGCTGATGAAAATCATCTACGGCGCGGTCAAGCCCGACGAAGGCGAGGTCTTGTTCAACGGACAAGCGGTGCAGGTGCGCAACCCGCAAGAGGCGCGGGCTTTGGGCATCAGCATGGTGTTCCAACATTTCAGCCTGTTCGACACACTGACCGTGGCCGAAAACGTTTGGCTGGGGTTGGACAAGTCTTTGTCGCTCGACAATGTTCGCCAGAGCATCCGCAGCAAAGCCGAGCAGTACGGCTTGGAGATTGAAACCGAGCGCCCGGTGCACACCCTCTCGGTGGGCGAAATGCAGCGCGTGGAAATCGTGCGCGCCTTGCTCACCCAACCCCAATTGCTGATCTTGGACGAACCCACCTCGGTGCTCACGCCGCAAGCGGTCGAGAAGCTGTTTGTGGTGTTGCGCCGCTTGGCCGACGAGGGTTGCAGCATCCTCTACATCAGCCACAAGCTGCACGAAATCCGCGCTCTGTGCACCCATTGCACGGTCTTGCGTGGCGGGCAAGTCACGGGCGTGTGCGACCCGCGCCAAGAAAGCAACGCCTCTTTGTCGCGCCTGATGATCGGCGCCGAGCCGGCGGTCATGACGCCGCGTGAAGCCCGAGGCGGTGCGGCCGTGCTGCGCGTGCAGGGTTTGAGCTTGCGCAGCGACGACCCTTTCGGCACCGATTTGCAGGGCGTGAACTTCGAGGTTCGCGCTGGTGAGGTGGTGGGCATTGCGGGCGTTTCTGGCAACGGCCAGAGCGAGCTGCTGTATGCCTTGTCGGGCGAAGACGTGCGTGCGCCGACGGGCAGCATTGCGGTGCGCGAACAAGACGTCTCGCGGGCCAGCCCGGTGGCACGCCGCCGCTTGGGTTTGCATTTCGTGCCCGACGAACGTTTGGGCCGCGGCGCGGTGCCCACCTTGTCGCTGGCGCACAACCTCTTGCTCACCCGTGCCGACGCGGTTGGGCGAGGGGGCTGGCTGCAGCTCGGGGCCTTGCGCGAGCAAGCTCAGGCCATCATCGATCGTTACAAGGTCAAGGCCAACGGACCACAGGCCGCGGCCAAGTCGCTCTCGGGCGGCAATTTGCAAAAGTACATCGTTGGCCGCGAAATCGAAGCGCAGCCGCAGCTGCTCATCGTGAGCCAGCCCACTTGGGGTGTGGACGTGGGCGCGGCTGCCCAAATTCGCGCCGAGATCTTGGCTTTGCGCGATGCGGGGTGTGCGGTCTTGGTGGTCAGCGAAGAACTCGACGAGTTGTTTGATATCAGCGACCGCCTGCACGTCATCGCCAAAGGCCAACTCTCGCCCAGCTTGGACCGTGCCGATGCGACGGTGGAATTGATTGGTCAGTGGATGTCAGGCTTGTGGCGTGGCACCCCCTCAACGGAAGAAGCGTCCCATGTTGCGTCTTGAAGCCCGTCCCCAACCCTCCGCTGTGTGGGGCATTGCCTCGCCAATCTTGGCGGTGTTCATCACCATGGTCATCGGTGTGTTGTTGTTCAGTGCCTTGGGCAAAGACCCGGTGCGCGGTTTGCAGGTGTTTTTCTGGGACCCGATCAAAACCCCATACGCCTTGTCGGAGCTGATGGTCAAGGCCACGCCTTTGCTCATCATCGCCTTGGGTTTGGCCGTGTGTTTTCGCTCGAATGTGTGGAACATCGGTGCCGAAGGGCAGTTCGTTATCGGCGCGGTCACCGCCTCGGGCGTGGCCTTGATGGCCGACAGCCAAACCGGCAGCTGGATCGTCGCCGCCGTCTTGGTCGCGGGTGTGGCTGGGGGCATGTTCTGGGCGGCCATCACCGCTTGGCTTCGCGACCGCTTCAATGCCAATGAAATTTTGGTCAGCTTGATGCTGGTCTATGTGGCCATTCAGTTGTTGAACTTCTTGGTCTATGGCCCTTGGAAAGA
>CAZNWS010000168.1:0-4023 GCA_964576495.1 uncultured Hydrogenophaga sp.
TTGGCCAACGCTTGGCCGATGTCTTGGGCGAAGACTTTGTGAAAGACAGCGTCACCGTGCAATGGCCCGAAGCCGGGACCGAACACCCCAGTGGCGTGCAGGTCATTGGCTTGGCCGGCATCCCGGACGCCGCACGCTCGCGCGGCGACTGGCAATACGCCTACGTCAACGGCCGCTACGTGCGCGACAAGGTCATTGGCCACGCCGCGCGCAGCGCCTACGAAGACGTGTTGCACGGCCACCGCCAGCCGGTTTACGCGCTCTACATCGGCATCGACCCGACGCGCGTGGACGTCAACGTGCACCCCACCAAAATCGAGGTGCGCTTTCGCGACAGCCGCGAGGTGCACCAAGCCGTTCGCCACGCCGTGGAGCAAGCCCTGGCCCAACCGCGCACCCCGGCGGCGTCGAATGAAGCGTCTCCCATGAACTCGAGCACGCCGCCTTGGCGCCCGCCCGAACCTCGATCAACCTGGAGCCCCGCAAGCAGCCAGAGCCAAAGCCGCTTGGACTGGCAAGCCACTCGCCCCAGCTCAGCTTCGGTCAGCGATGTCTACGCCACTTGGCCCACTGCGTCGATTGCGCCCCAGCCCACGCCAGCCCCCAGCGAAGGGGACTGGCCACTCGGTCGGGCCTTAGCGCAGCTGCACGGCGTCTACATCTTGGCGGAAAACGCCCATGGCCTGCTCATCGTGGACATGCACGCAGCACACGAGCGTATCGTCTACGAGCGCTTGAAACAGCAAATGGACCAAGCCGACCTGGGCAGCCAGCCCTTGCTGATCCCCGCCACCTTTCCGGCCACGGCCGAAGAAGTCGCCACGGCCGAGGCGGCCAGCGAGGTCTTGGCGCAGCTGGGTCTGTCGATCTCGCCCTTGTCGGCGCAGACCTTGGCCGTGCGCGCCGTGCCCAGCAGCTTGGCGCAGGGCGACCCGGTGGCCTTGGCGCGCAGCGTCTTGGCCGAATTGAGCCAACACGAGGCCAGCACCGTGGTGCAACGCGCGCGCAACGAACTGCTGGCCACCATGGCTTGCCACGGCGCGGTGCGCGCCAACCGGCGCTTGACGCTGGAAGAAATGAACGCTTTGTTGCGACAGATGGAAACCACCGATCGCGCCGATCAGTGCAACCACGGTCGCCCCACCTGGCGCCAGTTGAGCATGAAAGAGCTCGACGCTTTGTTTTTGCGCGGTCGCTGATGCCACACACCTCCCCCATGACGGCCCGCTGGGTCGTGCTGTTTTTGTCCTTGCTGCTGGGCTTGCAGCCGGTGGCCACCGACCTTTACCTACCGGCCCTGCCGGCATTGACGCGGGACTTGGGCGCCAACCTGTCGCAAGCCCAGCTCACCCTCACGGCCATGCTCTTGGCCTTTGGCTTCTCACAGCTGGTGTGGGGGCCGGTGTCCGACCGCTGGGGCCGCCGCCCGGTGCTCGTCGTGGGCATGGCCTTGTTCGCTTTGGGCGCACTGGGCAGCGTCTGGGCAGCGACGGTGGACAGCCTGATCGTGTGGCGCGCGCTGCAAGGTGTGGCCATGGGCGCAGCCGTCATGGGGGCACGCGCCATCGTGCGCGACCTCTACAACCCCATCGACGCGGCACGCGCGATGTCCAAGGGCCTGACTGGCTTGGGGGTGATCGCCTGCATCACCGCGCCCTTGGGCGGCTGGTTGTCCGACCAATGGGGTTGGCGCGTGGCGCTCTCAGCCCTGGCCGTGTTCGGGGCCATGACCTGCGTCTTGCTGATCTGGCGCTTTGAAGAAACCCTGCGCCAACGCAACCCTCAAGCCTTGCAGTGGCGGGTGTTGGTGTCAACTTGGCGGGGCATCGGACAACACCCCACGTTTTGGGCCTACGCCACCTTGACCACGGCCTCGTACTGCGGTTTGTTCACCTTTTTGGCGGCTTCGTCCTTTGTGTTCATCGGCGTATTGGACGAGAGCAAAACCGCCTACGGCCTTTGGATGACCTCGATGTCGGTGGCCTACATCGTCGGCACCTTGGCCTGTCGGCGCATGGTGGTTCGCTGGGGGGTCCAACGTTCGGTGGCCATGGCCGGTGGGTTGACCCTGTTCAGCGGGCTCAGCATGGCGGCATTGGCTTGGGCTGAGGTGGGCAGCGTGTGGGCCATCATGCTGCCCTTCTACGGCTTCATGTTGGCGCACGGCGTGCACCAGCCGTGCGGCCAAAGCGGCTCGGTCAGCCCTTTCCCGCAAGCCGCGGGGGCTGCTTCGGCGCTCAGCGGTTTCATGATGATGGTGGCCGCCTTTGGCGTGGGCAGCTGGCTGGGCGTTTCGCTGGACATCGCTGGCGCGAGCTCCGTGCTGCCGCTGACCAATGGCATTGGGTTTTGGAGCGTGTGCATCGCTGCCTCGGCGTGGACCGTGGTGCAGCGCTTTGGGCACTTGTCGCGCGCATGAGCCCCACCACACCGCCTTGCTGGGCCATCGCGGGCCCCACCGCCAGCGGCAAAACCGCGCTCTCGCTGGCCATCGCGCAGCGCTGGTCGGTGGAGATCATCAGCGTGGACTCGGCGCTGGTCTACCGTGGCATGGACATCGGCACGGCCAAACCCAGCGCCGCAGAATTGGCCCAGGCGCCACACCACCTGATCGACATCCGCGACCCGCTGAACGCGTACAGCGCAGCCGACTTCGTGCGCGAGGCCACCGCCCTGATCACCGACATCCAAGCGCGTGGCCGCATGCCCCTGCTCGTGGGCGGCACCATGCTGTACTTCAAAGCCCTGATGGAGGGTTTGAGCGACATGCCCACGGCCAACCCCGAGGTGCGCGCCGACATCGACGCCCGCGCCCAAGCCCAAGGCTGGCCGGCCCTGCACGCCGAACTCGCGGCGATTGACCCCGCGACGGCCCAACGCTTGGCCCCCAACGACTCGCAGCGCATCGCGCGCGCCTTGGAGGTGTTTGCGATCAGCGGCCAGCCTTTGTCGCAGTGGCACGCCCAAAGCCGCCAACACGTCAGCCCACTGATCCCCGAGCGGCTGATCGCCTTGGAACCCAGCGACCGCGCCTGGCTGCACACGCGCATCGCGCAACGCTTTGAGGCCATGATCGAGCAGGGATTGGTGGACGAGGTGCGCGGCCTGCGCGCGCGTGGCGACCTGCACCGCGATTTACCGTCCATGCGCTGCGTGGGTTACCGCCAGTGTTGGGAGATGCTCGATGCTTGCCACGACCATCCCCAGACCAGCGATTTGATCAAGCTGCGGGAAACTGGCGTGAGCGCCACGCGCCAACTGGCCAAGCGCCAACTCACGTGGCTGCGCAGCATGCCTGCGCGCCAAGTGATCGCTTGTGATGGCCCCGACCCCACCACACAAGTATTGCAACTCGTGCACAATCGTTTGCATTTCACCCACGATAGACCGTGAAAGCCAAGACCAACACCCGCACGCAAATGGCCGACATCGCTCGGCTCGCCGGCGTGTCTGCGTCCACCGTCTCGCGTGCCCTCAGCGGACACCCAGCCATCGCGTTGGCCACCCGCGAGCGCATCGCCGAACTGGCCAAATCGCTCAACTACCAAGTCAATGCCGGTGCGGCCAACCTGCGAAAACGCACCAATCACACCATCGGCGTGCTGCTGCTCAACGACAACATGCAGGCCATGTCCGACCCCTTCATCTTGAAGCTGCTCGGTCACATCGCGGACGAATTGGACCAGCGCGGTATGGCCTTGCTCTTGCGCCGCGCCGCGCCCAACGACCCCAGCAGCATGGCGGCCATGGTCGACAGCGGCCAAGCCGGCGGCTTGATCGTGATCGGTCAAAACAGCCAAAACCAAGACCTGAACGTTTTGTTTGCGCGGGGCATTCCCATGGTGGTGTGGGGTGCCAAAGTGCCCGACAGCGCCTACCCCGTGGTGGGTAGCGACAACGAACAAGGCGGCTATCTGGCCACGCGTCACCTGATCGAGCAAGGCTGCCGCCGCATCGCCTACATGGGCGAATACGAGCACGCCGAAGCCCACTTGCGCCACCAAGGCTACTTGCGCGCGCTGA
>CAZNWS010000169.1:0-4007 GCA_964576495.1 uncultured Hydrogenophaga sp.
CGCAACGCGGATCGCAGGTGTGCCTGACCCGACGAGAAGGCGCCTACGCCATCGTGCAAGCGCTGATCGCGCGTGGCGTGGTGGGCGACTTCCGCGCCGGTGATGGCGATCGCCACCCCGACATCCTGCGCTTTGGTTTCACGCCGCTCTACATCGGCTTTGAAGACGTGTGGAACGCGGTAGAACACCTACGCCAGGTGCTGAACAGCGGTGAGTGGCAAGATGCACGTTTTGCACGGCAACACGCCGTCACCTGAAAGCCCTTTCCCATGCAACTGAACATCAACGGCCAAAGCCAAACCACGAATGCAGACCCCAACACCCCGCTGCTGTGGGTGCTGCGCGATGAGCTGAACCTGACGGGCACCAAATTCGGCTGCGGCATCGCGGCCTGCGGGGCTTGCACGGTGCACGTGGACGGCCAACCCGTGCGTTCTTGCGTGATGCCCGTGTCTGCCGTGGCGAACCAAACCATCCTCACCATCGAGTCCTTGGGCACGGCGGACAAGCCCCACCCACTCCAAGCGGCTTGGATCGCCGAGCAGGTGCCGCAATGCGGTTACTGCCAAAGCGGCATGTTGATGGCCGCGGCCGCCTTGCTCAAAAACAAGCCCGAGCCCAGCGACGCCGACATCGACGAAGCCATGACCAACCTGTGTCGCTGCGGCACTTACCAACGCGTGCGCGCCGCCATCCACCGAGCGGCGGCCGAGATGAAGAAAGGCGGTGCCGCATGAAGCGCCGCACCTGGATCTTGAGCGCACTGGGCGCGACTGGCGCGCTGGTGGTGGGATGGGGTGCCTTGCCCGCGCGTTCGCGCTTGGGAGAACCCGAGCTGATGCTGCCCACCGAAGGCGATGTGGCCTTGAACGGCTGGATCAAAATCGCCGCGGACGGTTCGGTGGTACTGGCCATGCCACGCAGCGAAATGGGCCAAGGCGTGCACACCGCGCTGGCCATGCTGGTGGCCGAAGAATTGGACGTACCGCTGGTCCGCGTGCGCTTGGAACAAGCCGGGCCCGACAGCATTTACGGCAACGTCGCCATGCTGGTGGCCAGCCTGCCCTTTCACCCGCTGGACAGCGAGGGCGAACACAAGCCCGTGAAGATCAAAGCCGCGCAATGGATCGTGGGCAAGATCGCGCGCGAGCTCGGCATCAACGCCACCGGCGGCTCCTCGACCATCGCCGACTTGTGGGACCCGCTGCGCATGGCCGCGGCCACCGCCCGCGCCAGCTTGGTGCAAGCCGCCGCCACCTCGTGGCAAGTGCCCGCCCGCGAGATCGCCGTGCGCGATGGCCTGATGCAACACGCCTCGGGCCGCAGCGCGCACTTCGGTCTGATGGGCGCGGCCGCCGCGGGCCAAACGCCCGATGACGTGCAGCCCAAAGCCCGCGCAGACTGGCAGCTGATTGGCCAACGCGCCCCACGCAGCGACATCCCCGCCAAGGTGAACGGCCAAGCGGTGTTTGGTTTGGACGTGCGCCGGCCGGGCATGCTGTTCGCCGCCGTGCGCATGAACCCGGTGCTCGGTGGCGCCGCCCCCAGCATCGACCCCGCGCCCGCGCTGGCTTTGCCCGGCGTGAGCCGGGTCGTGCCCTTGGACGCTTGGGGCGGCGGCACCAGCGGCTTGGCCGTCGTGGCCAGCAACACCTGGCAAGCGCGCCAAGGCGCTCAAGCCTTGCAGCCGCAGTGGCCCGCCGCCGACGCCACCGCGCCCGACACGAAACGCATCCAAACCGAGTTGCTCCAAGCGCTCAACACCGAGAGCGGCCACACCTTCCACGAACAAGGCAAAGCCACCTTGGCCGAGCGCGCCGCGGTCACGCGCATCGACGCGCTGTACCAAGCGCCCTACTTGGCCCACGCCACCTTGGAGCCCATGAACTGCACCGCGCAGGTCATCAACGGCAAGGTCGAGGTTTGGGTGCCCACCCAAGTGCCACAAATGGCGCGCGCCATGGCCGCCCAAGTGGCGGGCGTGAAAGAAGACGACGTGACTGTGCACGTCACGCTGCTCGGCGGTGGCTTTGGCCGCCGCTTGGAAGTGGACTTCGTGGGCCAAGCCGTGCAAGTGGCCATGGCCTGCAACGGCGCGCCCGTGCAGTTGGTGTGGTCGCGCGAAGAAGACACCACCCACGACTTCTACCGCCCCATGCACCTGGCCAAGTTCCAAGCCTCGCTGGACGAACAAGGCGAGGTCAGCAGCTTGCGCATCAAGTCGGCCGGCGACGCCATCACGCCGCGCTGGATGGCGCGGGCCGCGCCGCACCTCTCGGGCCCCATCGACATGCCCGACAAAACCGCCTCCGAAGGCCTGTTCGACCTGCCCTACGGTTTTGTGAGCCAACACATGAGCCACGTGGCCACTCAATCGGGCGTGCCGGTGGGTTTTTGGCGCTCGGTCGGCCATTCACACAACGCGTTTTTCTCGGAAAGCTTCATCGACGAACTGGCCGCGGCCACCAAGCAAGACCCGCTGGCGTTTCGCTTGAAGTGGCTCCAGGACGCGCCGCGTTACGCCGCGGTGTTGCGGTTGGCGGCCGACCAAGCGGGCTGGGGCAAGCCATTGGCAGCGGGCCGTGCGCAAGGTATCGCTCTGCACAAGTCCTTTGGGTCCATCGTGGCGCAAGTGGCCGAGGTCTCGCTGGCGCAAGGCGAGATCCGTGTGCACCGCGTGGTGTGCGCGATCGACTGCGGCACCGTCGTCAACCCCGACACCGTGGCGCAGCAAATGGAAAGCAGCGTGGTGTTTGCGCTGAGCGCCGCGCTGTACGGTCAGATCGACATCGTCGGCGGTGTGGTGCAACAAAGCAATTTCCCCGACTACCGCTTGCTGAGCTTGGCGCAAACCCCGGTGGTGCAAACCCACATCGTGCCCAGCACCCGCCACCCCGCAGGAGTGGGCGAACCGGCCGTGCCACCACTGGCCCCGGCCGTGGCCAACGCGCTGTTTGCCCTGACAGGCAAGCGGCAACGGGCTTTACCCTTGGTGGTCTGAGGTCAGACCGAATACAACCACGGCTGGTCCATCAGCCGCTCGCCCATGAGCCGCAAGGCCACGTTGCGGCCCAGGGCCACAGCGCCTTGGGCGTGGAAGATCTGGCCGTTGCGGATGGCTCGGGCTTGCACTTGGGCGTTGCGCGCCCAGCGTTGTTCGGCGTAGCGTTGCAGCCGCTCGGCCGTGCTGGTGCCCGTGGCGCTTAAACAGTCAGCCAAGGCCTCGGCGTCTTCAATGGCCATGCCCGCGCCCTGCGCCAAATACGGCCGCATGGGGTGCGCCGCGTCGCCGAGCAACGCCACGCGGCCTTGGGCCATTTGGCTGGCGTGGCTCAGGGGTGCGCGGTCGTGCAAGGCCCACAAGCGCCATTCGGGCACGGCCTCCAAACGCTCGCGCAGCGCGGGCGCCACCGCGCCCATGGCGCTGAGCAAAGCTGGCCTGTGACCCGCGTGGTCCCAGCTGTTGGCTTGCTCGGGGCGTTCGCCGTGCACGATGGCCACCAGGTTCAAGGCCCGACCGGCCTGCACCGGGTACTGCACCACGTGCAAGCGCGGCCCCATCCACACACCGACCTGATCGCTGCGCAGGTGCAAGGGCCAATCGGCTTGCGGCACCAAGGCGCGGTAGGCCAAGTGGCCGCTGAAGCGGGCCGGCCCATCGCCGAGCAGCTGCTGGCGCAGCGGGCTCCACACCCCGTCGGCCGCCACCAAGGCCTCGGCCGCGATGCGCTCACCGTTGGCCAAGCCCACGTCGAGCCCTTGGGCGTTCGCTTGCCAGTGCGTCACCGCTTGACCCAAGCGCAGCTGGGCCCCTGCGGCCAGCGCGGCGCGGTGCAAGAGACCGTGCAAATCGGCGCGGTGAATGGTGGCGTAGGGCGCACCGTATTGCGCGATGGCGTGTGCGCCCAATGGCAGCGTGCCCAAGACGGCGCCGCTCTGGGCGTCGAAACTCTGCAAGCGCTTGGGGAAAAACGCCACCTGTGCCAAAGCCTCACCCAAACCCCAAG
>CAZNWS010000170.1:0-267 GCA_964576495.1 uncultured Hydrogenophaga sp.
CCACGACCTTGGCCTTGGGTGTTTACGGACTGTTCGGTTTTCACTTTTTGCTCTTCATCGCTTTGCGCAACGCACCACCCGTGCCCGCCAATTTGATCAACTACCTCTGGCCCTTGGGCATGGTCGTGTTGGCGCCTTGGTTGTTACCCGGCAAGCAACTCACCCGTCGCCACCTGCTGGCGGCCCTGCTGGGCTTTGCTGGCGCAGCCTTGGCCATCGTGGGTGGACGTGGCGGGTCCGTGGATGCGGTTTGGGCATGGGGCTACC
>CAZNWS010000170.1:277-595 GCA_964576495.1 uncultured Hydrogenophaga sp.
GGCCTCGGCCTTTGTGTGGGCCACTTACTCCTTGCTCACGCAGCGGGTGGCGCACTTCCCCACCGCCGCGATTGGCAGCTTTGCGGCGGTCTCAGGCGTGCTGTCCTTGTTGTGCCATGGGTGGCTGGAAAGTCCGGTGCACTTGACGGCACAAGATTGGCTGCTCATGGCCTTATTAGGGCTTGGCCCCTTGGGGGGTGCTTTTTTCTTGTGGGATGCTGCGCTCAAACGTGGCGACGCACAACAGATTGGCGTGTTGAGCTTCCTCACGCCCTTGCTGTCCACGCTGGTCTTGTTGGTGGTTCGAGGTGAAACCAT
>CAZNWS010000170.1:605-4001 GCA_964576495.1 uncultured Hydrogenophaga sp.
CAGCGTGGTGCTGGCGGCATTGATGATCGTGGGGGCAGCGTTCGTGGCGCGTCGCGCCGAGTCGGGCCCTTGACCTTTATTCGGAGTGGCTGCCTCGGTGTGCCCATCCAGTGGTTTGTTTTTCAACCCAACTGAAGAACTCGTACATGGCCATGGCCATCACGCCGACCACCAGCAAGCCGCTGAACGCCAAGCCCATCTGCATGGAACTACCAGCCGAAATCAGCAAGTAGCCAATGCCCTCGTTTGATGCCGTCATCTCAGAGACCGTGGTGCCCACAAACGCCAGGGTGATGGCGACTTTGAGTGAGCCAAAAAAATAGGGCATCGAGCGGGGCAAGCCCACTTTGGTCAACACATCCCAACGCTTGGCGCCTAAGACGCGCAAGACATCTTCCAACTCTGGCTCGAGCGTGGCCAGACCCGTGGCGATATTGACCATGATGGGAAAAAAGCTGATCAAAAACGCGGTCAGGATGGCCGGGCCAGCACCGATGCCGAACCACACCACCAAAATGGGCACGAAAGCCGCCTTGGGCAAAGCGTTGAATGCTGTCATCAAAGGGTAAATGGCAGCGTACGCCATGCGAGAGCTACCGATCAAAAAGCCCAGCAACACACCCACCACGATGGCGATGCCAAAGCCGACCATGGTGACCCAAAAGGTGCGCCAAGCGTGCCCCAGAATCACTTCTTTAAATTCCAAGGTCTGATCCCAAATACGGCTCGGGCTCGGAAAAATGAACTCCGACACACCCATGCCACGGGTCAGCAACTCCCAAAGGGCCACAATGATCACCAGCAGCACCAGGGGCGACCATCTCTCCATGGTTTTACGTTTCATGCTCGACCTCTTTATTGATTAATCACCGCACCCGATTTGCGCATCGCACCAATGTGGCCGCGCAACTCGTGAACGATCTCGGTGAATTCAGACGAGTAAGTCACGTCGAGCTCTCGTGTACGTGGAATAGGGATCTCGCGCTTGACCACGAAACGCCCGGGGCTGCGGCTCATGCAATACACGGTATCGGCCAGAAAGACACTCTCACGCAAATCGTGCGTCACCAGAATCACATTGAAACGCTGCGCCTCCCAGAGATCGCGCAGGGTGCACCAGAGTTCTTCGCGGGTAAAGGCATCCAGAGCGCCAAACGGCTCGTCGAGCAAGAGCATCTTGGGTTCGTGGATCAAAGCCCGGCAAATGCTGGCGCGCTGCTGCATACCACCCGACAACTCCCAGGGGAATTTTTTTTCCATGCCCCCCAAACCCACCGACTCCAAGAGCTTGAGCGCACGCTCCTCGAACTCTTTGCGTCGATCTTTGAACTGACTGCGGTAAGGCTCCACGATCTCCAGCGGCAAGAGCACGTTGTCGAGCGTGGTACGCCATGGCAGAAGCGATGGCGCTTGAAATGCCATGCCCGAAATTTTCAAAGGCCCCGTCACGGCTTGACCATCGATGGTGATGGTGCCGCGACTGGGCATTTTCAGACCCGTGGTCAGCTTCATGAACGTGGACTTGCCACAACCCGAGGGACCTACGATAGCGATGAACTCGCCTTGCCGGACTTTCAGGTTGATGTCTTCAACCGCGAAGGTGTTCTGGGCCAACAGCTCTTCGTTGTAGGCCAACCAAACTTGGTCGAAATGGACGAAGGCATCGCCGCTGTTGCTGGTGTTCATGCCGCTGTTCCTCAATGGGTGGATCGCTGGTTTACTTTTTGGCGGGCGGCAGCACGTTGAGCTCAGCCTTACTGGGCAGCATGGATCCGTTCCACAAAGCCGCAGCATTGACTGGGGTCTTGGTGGCATAGGCTTGCGACACTTCGGAAGCCATCTGCGTCAAACGCGCCATGTCCACTTGACCAAAGCCTTCTCGACGAGCGTCTGGACTGGCGATGACAGAATCAATGGCCAATTGCAGTCGGCGTGATTCCAGCGGCACGTTGATGATGCCGTCACGGGCTTTGACTGTCTCAATGGCGGCCGATGGGTTGGCCATGACTTCCTTAGCACCCTTGGTAAAGGCCGACAAGAAGGCTTTCACCGCTGCTGGATTCTCTTGGATCAATTTAGGACTTGCGATGATCACGTTGCCGTAGAGCTTCACACCATGATCGGCAAACGGCAGGATGACCACGTCTTCGGTTTTCACACCGCGGGCTTCCAAATTCAGGAGCGAGGTGAACGAAAAACCTGTGATGGCGTCGATATCGCCACGCACCAGCATGGTTTCACGCAGGGGTGGGTCCATGGAGGTCCAAGCGACGTTGGTCACTTTGTTGGCTTTTTCAAAAATCGGGAAGGCTTTGCGACCGGAGTCGAACACCGGTGCGCCCAGCTTCTTGCCGCTCAAGTCGGCGGGTTTGCTGATGCCGCTCTTCTTCAAGGCCAGCACCGCGGCTGGGGTGTTGTTGTAGACCATCATCACGGCCACGGGCTTGTTGGGCGTGTCGGGGTTATTGGCGTGAAACTCCATGAGGGCGGCCAAATCGGCAAATCCCATGTCATAGGTGCCCGATGCCACGCGCGTGACGGCAGCGGCAGAGCCGGTGCCCGCGTCGATGGAGACATTCAAGCCCGCCGCCTTGTAATAGCCCTTGGCTTCGGATTGCAAAAACAGAGCAGCGGGCCCTTCAAAGCGCCAATCAAGTTGGAACTTCACAGGGGTTTGGGCTTGGGCCAAACCGGCCCAGTTGACCGTGCACAGCAGGGCGGTGGCTTGAAGCAATTGGCGCTTGTTCATGGTGGACTCCTAAGAAAAGATTGGTTTCAACGACGAAGGTTCGATGGGCCAGCGCCAACGCTGCTACCCACCCCGACAACTCAGCAAGATCGGTGCCATTGCCTCGCCTCCACGGGGCAGATTGAACACATCTTTGTATACATTCTTGATGCGAACCAAATCCGTGCCTATCATGAGAAACCCTAGAAATTGGCACCAATTGGGTGCTCGAACGCACCTCAAGATGCGTTTTCAGGCTTTCAACAAATCCAACAAGGTTCGTGACACCACCTGCGTCGCGCGCTTCAAATCGGCCAGGTCGATGCGCTCATC
Source organism: uncultured Hydrogenophaga sp. (assembly GCA_964576495.1). GTDB lineage: Bacteria > Pseudomonadota > Gammaproteobacteria > Burkholderiales > Burkholderiaceae_C > Hydrogenophaga. The sequence continues at coordinate 3,667 of CAZNWS010000170.1, forward strand.
GGCGCGCTTGGCGTGGCTCTCGAGCACGGTGCGCGGGCCAGCGCCGTAGATCACACCCGGAATGCCACGCTCCACATACAAGCGCACGTCGGTGTAGAGCGGCGTGCCGATGGCGGGGATGGGTTCACCAAACACCTCGCCGCCGTGCTGCTGCAAGGCGTCGACCAGGGGCTTGTTGCCCGCCAGCGGCACCATGGCGCGCGCCAACAACATGCGCTTGACATCCACCCGGATGTGCTTGCCACCGCGCGGCGGTTGGAAGCTGGCGGCCGCCAGTTCGATGGTGCGGCGCAGGCTGGCTTCGACCTCGGCCGGATCTTCTTCGGGGATCATGC
>CAZNWS010000171.1:0-3962 GCA_964576495.1 uncultured Hydrogenophaga sp.
GCGCCGCTACCATGAGCCAGCGAAGACCCCCGAAGGCTTGAGTGCACAGCAGGCTTATCTGATGGGCAATTGCGCGGTCAATTACATGGCTTGGATGACCGCCAGCGTGATCGGTGTGGTCCTGGCCCAATGGATCCCCACCGAGTGGGGCTTGGGCTTTGCGGGCATTTTGGCTTTGTTGGGTGTCATGGCCTCGCTGGCCTCCTCGTCCTTGCGCATGGTCTCGGCGGGAATTGCTGGGGCGGCGGCTGTGGCCGCCTGGGCCTTGCCGTTGAAGCTCAACATTTTGGCCGCCATAGCTTGTGCGGTGGCCGCGTGTTTGGTGATCGAGAAGGTTCACGAAATGGCGCAGAAGGATGACCCTCATGTTTGACATTGACTTCCACACCCTGCTCACCATCGTCGCTTTGGGCTTGATCACCGTGGTCACGCGCGGTTTCTTTTTCATCTCCAATCGCCCTTGGACACTGCCGAATTGGGCGCAGCGCGGTTTGCAATACGCGCCCATCGCGGCCTTGGCGGCGGTGGTGGTGCCAGAGGTTGTCATGAGCCAAGGCGAGCTCATCGGCACGCTGTGGGATGCCCGCATCTTTGCGTCGGTGGCGGGGCTGGCATGGTTCGCTTGGCAACGCAGCGTGCTGGGCACCATCGTGGCGGGTATGGCGGTTTATTTACCCTTGCACATGGGCTTGGGTTGGTGATGCTTGGCCAAGAGACGTGGCTCGTTTGCGAACATGGTGGTGCCAAGCAGACCAACTTGCCAGCGCCAAGCCAAAACAAATCACAGCCGACCATGCGGTATGACTTGGGTAGTGCGCCCCACGCAGGGTTTGTGTGCCACCAGCGATTAGGGTGCCTGCGATGATGGCCACGGTGTAGATCACCGCACGGCGGTCATTGGTTTCAAACGCGTTCACGGGCCACCAACGGGCCACCACCAACGGGGCAAATCCCAAGGCCGACACCACATGCCCGCCAGGAAAACAACGTCCCGGGCCACCATCGCCGTGGTCCCAGTTCCAATGCGATACGTAATTGGCATACCCACCCCAAAGCCCGACATCCCATGGGCAACTGGTGGCGCTCCATTGTTTGAGCAAATTGATCGTGATCACGTTGAGCGTGATCAACCCGACCAAGAGCAAACGTTCGGCTTGGGGGCGTCGCCATGGACCTTTAGGCCACAAAGCAAGGCACCACAAGACCGCCCATAAGCACAAGGCAACTTGTCTAAAACGGGTGTGCAACCATTCTTCCAATAGTCTGTGGTGCATCCACTCAAACCCCGTGGGGCCGGCCAAAGCTTGCATCACCCATCGGTCAAATGGGCTTGCATCCCACAACAAGGTGGCCAATAGGCACAAGGTCCAAATCAGCCAAAGGGCGGGTCCGCGGTTCGAGAGCGCGAGGTATTTCATCCAATCACTGTGCTCCAAAACGCTTAAGCCAAGATGAAGACGCCTTTCCGTGTAGCTGATGCCGGTGCCTTAATGAACACTTAATCTCTGAGGATCACAGTGCGACCTTTTCAAGGTCAACATATGGCAGTCCAATCATTTTTTCGGTCAATCGCGGCCATTTCTCGACGAGGACAGAGCCCGGCCTCATTCCAGTACTTGTCGTTGATCATTGGTTTATGGGTCGTGACCGTGGGCAATGGGGTGTTGTGGGGTACTTTGAGCGGCATGACATCGGTCGCCGCCATGCTGGGTTTGGGTTTTGCCATGTGGATGCTGTGGTGGTCGCTGCTGCAGTGGGTGTCATGGCCCGGCTTGTTCAAGTGGGTGCTGGTGGTTCTGTTGCTGATCAGTGCCAGCAGCACCCACTTCATGTGGACGTATGGGGTGGTGATCGACCCAACCATGATCGCCAACACCATGAACACCGATGCCCACGAGGTTGGGGATTTGTTGTCTTGGCGTTGGCTCTTGACCCTGCTCTGCGTGGCGGGTCCTGGCTTGTGGTTGATATGGTGGTGGCCTTTGCGTTGGCCCCCCATCGCGCACGGTTTGTTACAGCGTTTGTTGGTATCGGTGGGCGCCTTCATGTTAGCGGTATTGGCGGTGTGGGTGACCTATGCTGATATGGCGTCGTTGATGCGAAACCACCATTCGGTGCGGTACCAAATCAACCCTTTCAATTCGATGTATGGGCTGGTTCGCTTGGCCATGCAAGAGCCCCCAGGCCCCCGGACCTTGGTCTCTATTGGGCCGGATGCGGTATTGAGAACCCCTGCCAACCGTCCTCCCACCTTGTTGCTGTTGGTCGTGGGCGAGACGGTTCGCGCCAAAAACATGGGGATTGCTGGCTATGAGCGAGACACCACACCCCATTTGCAGCGTTGGAACGAGCAAGGTCAGTTGGTTTATTGGTCGAATACCGAGTCGTGTGGTACCAACACCCAAGTGTCGGTGCCTTGCATGTTTTCACCCCTGAGCAGAAGCGAGGGTGCGGATGAACCTGCTCGTGTGGAGAATTTGCTGGACGTGTTGCAGCGCGCTGGTTTGGCCGTTTTGTGGGTGGACAACCAGTCGGGGTGCAAAGGGGTTTGTGAACGCGTGCCTCAGGTGCGTGCGAGTGACTCACCAAACCCCTTGTGTTCTGGGGAGTCGTGCTTTGACGAGGTCATGGTCAACCAACTCGATCAACATTTGGCTGGCATGGACCCCAAGCGGCGAGCAAAGGGGGTGGTGATGGTTCTGCACCAGATGGGCAGCCATGGCCCTGCCTACTTCAAGCGCTCACCCGGAACGCACAAACCATTTGCGCCCGAATGCAACAACGTCGTTTTGACCGAGTGCTCGCCGGAGGCTTTGCGCAACACCTACGACAACAGCATCGTTTACACCGATCATGTGCTGAACGAAGCCTTGCTTTGGTTGCAGGCGCGTGAACGCGATGGACACTACGCCACCGGTTTGGTCTACGCCTCTGACCATGGGGAATCTTTGGGTGAAGGCGGCTTGTATTTGCATGGAACGCCACGCGCCTTGGCGCCCGTCGAGCAGACTCATGTGCCGATGCTGGCTTGGTATTCCAAAGCGTTGTCTCAAAAAATGGGCCTTGACCTGGCCTGTTTGCGAGGCCAAAGCCAAGCCAAGCGCTCTCACGATTTCCTTTTTCACAGCGTTTTACGGGTCATGCAGGTGAACACCAGCGCTTACCAAGATCAGTGGGATTGGCACCAAGCTTGTATGAAGTGAAACCTCAGGGGCATTTCTTAAAATGCAAGACTTGACGTTTATTTTTTGGATTTCCGCCCATGTCCTTCATCCGTTTTTCAGATCTTTGTAGCAACCGCAGCGCGGCCGGCAAACGCGTGTTCATCCGCGCCGACCTGAACGTGCCGCAAGCCGACGACGGCAGCATCACCGAAGACACGCGCATCCGCGCCAGCGTGCCTTGCATCCAGATGGCTTTGGACGCCGGTGCGGCCGTGATGGTCACGAGCCACTTGGGCCGCCCCACCGAGGGCGAGTTCAAGCCCGAAGACTCCCTGGCGCCTGTGGCCAAACGCTTGAGCGAGTTGCTCGGCCGCGAAGTGCCATTGGTGGCCAACTGGGTCGGTGGTGTGGACGTGCAACCCGGCCAAGTGGTCTTGCTCGAGAACTGCCGAGTGAACAAGGGTGAGAAGAAAAACGACGAAACCCTGTCGCGTCAAATGGCTGCGCTGTGCGACATCTACGTGAACGACGCCTTTGGCACCGCGCACCGCGCCGAGGGCACGACCCACGGCATCGCGCGCTTTGCCCCCATCGCCAGCGCTGGCCCTTTGCTGGCAGCCGAGATGGATGCGATCTCCAAAGCATTGGCCAGTCCGAAGCGCCCCCTGATCGCCATCGTGGCGGGCTCCAAGGTCAGCACCAAGCTGACCATTTTGCAAAGCCTGGCCAAGAACGTGGACGGTTTGATCGTGGGTGGTGGTATCGCCAACACCTTCATGCTGGCCGCCGGCCTGAAGA
>CAZNWS010000172.1:0-3923 GCA_964576495.1 uncultured Hydrogenophaga sp.
CGGCCATGGCCGAAATGGTCAAAAACCTCAAACCCGATGAAATGCTGGCTTTGGGTCGCTACTACGAAAAAATGAACGCCTCGCCCGAACCCAGCAAAGAACCTTTGCTGTCGTCAATGGGTCAGTACATCTACCACAATGGCAACAAATTCACGGGTGTGCCGGCCTGCGTGAGCTGCCACGGTGAATACGCCCAAGGCACCAACGCTTTGCCCCGTTTGGCCACTCAAATTCCCGTCTACATCCACGCACAGCTCAAGAATTTCAACCAACGAAAACGCACCAACGATAACGCGGTGATGCACATGGTGGCCGAGAAAATGACCGAGCTTGAAATGATCGCGGTGGGCGAGTACGTCAGCACCAAATAAACGCTGTCTCTCCAGAACCAAGCCCGCCTCCGTGCGGGCTTTTTTTATTCCATGTTTGATTTCTTAATTCTTTTTTAAGTTTTGTCATTTCATTTTGACTCAGGTCAAATACTCCCAGGGGTTATCAATTTATCGTTCAGACATCGGTTTTCATCATGTCTGTAAAGGTGACTCTCATGCGAATCCAACAAATCGCTTCCGTCCTGATGTTCGTGGGTGCAGGTGTCTGCGCCACCCAAGCATCGGCCCAATACGATGGCTTGTACGCCCCTGTGGCCCCACCCAAAGCGGTGAACCTCGGCATGGTCGAGCTGGGCAAAAAACTCTACTTCGATCCCCGCTTGTCCAAGTCGGGTTTTATCTCGTGCAACTCGTGCCACAACCTGAGCATGGGGGGCACAGACAACATCCGCACTTCCATCGGTGACAAGTGGCAACAAGGCCCCATCAACTCGCCCACCGTGTTGAACTCGAGCTTGAACTTGGCTCAGTTCTGGGATGGCCGCGCTGCTGACTTGAAAGAGCAAGCCGGTGGTCCCATCGCCAACCCGGGCGAAATGGCCTTCAGCCACACCCTGGCCATCGATATGCTGGCCTCGATTCCTGCCTATGTGCGCGAATTCAAACTGGTGTTCGGCAAAGACAAGATCGACATCGACCAGGTCACCGACGCCATCGCCGAGTTCGAGAAGACCCTGGTCACGCCCAACTCACGTTTTGACCAATACCTCTTGGGCAACAAAACCGCGATGTCCAAAGACGAATTGGCCGGTTACAAACTGTTCAACGAAAGCGGTTGCGTGGCTTGCCACAACGGCCCCAACTTGGGCGGCAACTCCTTCCAAAAAATGGGCGTGGTCGCTCCCTACAAAGGCAACGTCGAAGGCCGCGCGGCGGTCACTGGCAAAGACGCCGACCGCTTCAACTACAAAGTGCCGACCCTGCGCAACGTGGAATTGACCTACCCCTACTTCCACGACGGTCAATCCAACACCTTGGGTGAAGCCGTGGACATCATGGGCCGCCTGCAACTCGGCAAGAAATTCACGAAAGCCGAAAACGAACAGATCGTGGCTTTCTTGAAAACCCTCACCGGCGAGCAACCCATCTTCCGCCTGCCCATCCTGCCACCGTCTTCGGACAAAACCCCACGCCCCACACCTTTCAACTGATGGTTTGAGTGTGTGAGCCCTGCCCCAACCCCAATCGGTTGGGGCTTTTTTTGCGAATAAAAAAGCCGCAACAGGCAAAACCTGTGCGGCCAATGGAGTCAGACCCCTGAAGAAAATCAGAACTTGCGGCTGTACTGGATGCCCAAGCTGTTTTGTTTCATTTTGACGGTTTCTTGGATACCGTTTCCAAAGAAGGAATCACCGGTCACGCTGTTGCTCATGGCGTGCATGTAGCTGCCACTGACTTCAGACTGAGCATCGAGCTTCATCGTGGCACCCAAGGTGACGTGTTTTTCAACCACACCAGGCGCCAAGATATTGATCGTGACATCTTGTGCATTCACAGGATTCCCACCTTGGTTGTATCCCGCACGCAGGGTCCAAGTGTCGTTGGCTTTCCATTGAGCACCCAACTTGATCACGCTGATATCGGACCAGCCAAAACCACGTCCGTTATCAGGGCCGATCATGCGCATCTCCATGGCTGTTCCCATGTCGTTACCGATGGACTTCACACCACTGTATTCGATGCGCTGATAGTCGACCGCCAATTGCAAAGCGGGCGTGGCTTGATACGCCAACCCAACGGTGAAGCTGGCGGGAATATCGAAGTCGCCGCGCTCAGCAAATAAGCCTTCGTATTTCTTGAAACGGCTCATGTCGATCTTGGGTGCGTAGGAGGCACCGATGGACACTTGATCGTTCAACTGGCCCATGTATCCCAAACGAACGCCCACGCCACTGCTGCTGTCCGAACCGTTGTTGGTTACTTTGGAAGGCGATGAAGACATGCCGGCAAACGCTTGAATACCTTGAACTTCAAAAGTCTGGTAGACGATCTGTGGAGATACTCCCACTGAGTGTTGCGCATTGAGTTTGTAAGCCAAAGTGGGTGCAATGATCAATTGCATCAGGTCCACGCCCAATTTACCCATGCCACACAACACGTTTTGAGCCATGGCTGGGTTACCTTGCGGATCACGGCAGCCGGTGGGGGTCACAGGGTAAGTGGTGTTCATGCCGCCGTTGCCATACACGGTCACACCGGCACTCAGGTTGTTCGACAGCGTGGTGTTGTAACCGAATTCGGGGATCAAAAAGTTCTCTTCACCGCTCTTGGATGAACCCGTCATCGGGGCCGATCGGCTCATTTCGCGCTCAGGCATGAACCAATCCACGCCCACGTCGTAACGGTCACCGGCAAACGCCGATTGGGCGGGGTTGTTGGCGCCGGCAAAGCTGTCTTGGGCCAACGCCACCCCTGCACCGCCCATGCCTTTGGCTTTGATGCCGTAGCCGTGTGCAAAGTAGCCGTTGGTGGCATGAGCGGGGATGAGGGCAGCGCCCAAGGCCAGTGCGGCGGCGGCGCGCACAGCGTGTTGTTTGAATGTCATGGTGTTGTCTCCAACTTTATGGTTGTGGTGGTGGGTTGAGGAAAGGATCAGAATTCGCCGTTGGCCGAGCGGTGCAACAAGGCCCACATGGCTTCACGCACTTGCCAGGCTTGTTCTTTCAGGGGCGAAGGTAATTTGCGGCCCATCTTGACCATCATGTCCATGTTCAAGGTGTAGAGCCAGATGCCGTCTGGGCGCTCAACCAAGGACACGCGGCAAGGCATGTAAGCGGCCATGTGCGGGCTGAAATCGGCCATGCTGCGAGCGATGGTTGGGCTGCAGAACTGGTAGATGGTCAGCAGCGGCTCTTTTTTGCCTGAACGAGCTTCGAGTTCTTTGGACAAGGGCAAGGTGCCCACGTCGCGGATGTTGTGCTCAACCGCGACCAAGCGCATGATCTCCTCGACATCAGAGACCTTCAAGCCGGGCTTGACCTTGGCTTCCCAGGTGGTGGCCACAGCGATGTCGCCTTCGGCCTCGACCCAGCGGTCCCACATGCGCATGGCTTCACCGCCAGCGCCGTTCTCCAACTTACCCAAAGTGGCAATGGTGCCGCAGCCGGTGGTGGCCAAGACGGCGGTCATCAGGCCCAGGGCCATGGCCCAACGCTTCAAAACTTGCATACAAACTCCTGTGGTGAGATCAAAAATGACCGCGTTTGATATTTATCAAGTCGGCGTGGTCATGACCTTAAACAGCAGAAGATTTTTTGGGCATAGTTGTTTACCCTAGGGGGTAGGGTAAATGTTTTCAATTACCCCTAGATGTATTCCCGAATACCAAGACTGGGTTGTTTTTTGGCACACTGGAGCTCTATTCATTGACCACGAGGATTGCCCCATGGCCACACGCACCCCCAAAGCGACCGACCCCACTCCTGCTGCCGCCAACACTGCAGCTCCTTCGGCGTTTCGGGAAGAACACGAACGCGATGTGGTCAACCGCCTCAAGCGCATCGAGGGTCAGGTGCGCGCCCTCATCACCAT
>CAZNWS010000173.1:0-3912 GCA_964576495.1 uncultured Hydrogenophaga sp.
ATACGGCATGGTGATGGCAATGCCGTTGGACTTGGTGGCGCTGGTGAGGTGTTTTTTGGGGCGCGAGCGTGCGGTCTCGAAGGCGTAACGCAAGACGCGGTCGACGCCGATGCGCGACATCACCGTTTCTTGCATGACGATCTCGCGCTCGGTGCCGGGGTACATGCGCCCGCCGATGCTGGAGTACTCGCCCTCGGTGTTTTCGCGCACGATGACCATGTCGATCTCGCCAGGCTGGCGCGGCGAGCCGTCTTTGCGCACCACGGGCGCGATCACGCCGGGCATGAGCTTGGCGGGGCGCAGGTTGACGTACTGGTCGAACTCACGGCGAAACATCAGCAAGGAGCCCCACAGCGAAATGTGGTCGGGCACCTTGTCGGGCCAACCCACGGCGCCGAAGTAGATCGCGTCGTGGCCACCGATCTGCTCTTTCCAATTGTCGGGCAGCATTTGCCCGTGCTTCTCGAAGTAATCGCAACTGGAAAAATCGAAATGGTCGAATTGCAGCTTCAGGTTGAAGCGCTTGGCCGCGGCTTGCAGCACGCGCAAACCTTCGGGCATGACCTCGGTGCCGATACCGTCGCCGGCGATGACCGCGATGCGTTGTGTGCTCATGTCGATTTCTCCGATCTTGGGGTGGACGATCGCACCACCCAACTGACACCCCAAGCCGTCAAGGCCGTGCCCAACAAGGTCACGGCCGTGATCGGCTCGTCAAACAACCACCAAGCCATCATGGCCGTGCACGGTGGCACCAAATACATCAAGCTGGTGACCGAAGCCGCCGCACCTCGCTGAATCAGCATGTACAGCAAGGAACTGCCGCCCAAGGTCAAGACCAAGACCGAAGCCGCCATGGCACCGACGAGCTCGTGGTTCCAGCGCATGCCTTCGCTTTCCATCAGTGCAAAAGGCAGGGTCACGGCAAAAGCGGCCATCAACTGCACGGCGTTGGCCGACCGCACATCACAAGGCTGCACAAAGCGCTTTTGGTACAGCGTGCCTGCGGTGATGGACAACAGGGCCACCACGGTGAAGGCCAAGTTGGTCCAAGTGGCGGTGTCGCCCGGGCTACCCGTTTCAAACTTGCGAGAGACCACCAAGACCAAGCCCAGAAAGCCCAGCCACAAGCCAGCCCATTGTTTTTTGCTGACCGACGCATCGCCCCCGCCCAAGGTGCTGATCCAAACCGCGGTGAGCACCGGCTGCAGCCCCACGATGAGCGCCGTCAAACCCGAGCCCATGCCATCTTTGATGGCCAGCCACACGCCGCCCAGATAACCCGCGTGCATCAAGATGCCGGTCACGGCCAAGTGCCGCCACTGGCTGGCGCTGGTGGGCCAACGCACACCCCGCCACCCGATCCACACAACAAAACAGCCCACCGACAAAGCGTATCGCAGGGACAAAAATTTCAGAGGTGGTGAGTGGGGCATACCAAAACGCGCCACGATGAAACCGGTGCTCCAAATCAGCACGAACACCCAAGGCATGAGGCGCACCCAAGCGTTGCTGTCTTTGAGCATCAAACCGTTCATGAAGACAGGCTCAGCGCGATCGGGCGCGGATATCGGGCAAGGCTTTTTGCAGGTAATAGACCATGGACCAGACGGTGAGCACCGCAGACGCCCAAATCAACCAGGTTCCCCACACACGGGTGTCTATCAAGCCCAAGACCGTGCCGTCGAACAGCAAGAACGGGATGGCCACCATTTGCACCGTGGTTTTGAGTTTGCCCACCATGTGCACGGCCACGCTCTTGGTCGCACCGATGATGGCCATCCACTCACGCAGAGAAGAAATGGCGATCTCACGCCCAATGATGATGAGGGCCACGAACACATCGGCCCGCTCCAAATGCACCAAGACCAACAAACAAGCACACACCAAAAACTTGTCCGCCACGGGGTCCAAGAACGCACCAAAAGCCGAGGTTTGGTTAAGTTTGCGGGCCAAATAACCGTCCGCCCAATCGGTGAAAGCAAACACCACGAAGAGAACCGTGGCCACCAGGTTCTGTTGTGCCGGGCTCAGAGCTTCCCAATAAAACACCCCCACGATCAAGGGAATGGCCGCAATGCGCGCCCAAGTGAACAAGGTGGGGATATTGAAGAACATGCCCGAATTATGCGGCCTGTGGCAGCATCAGCGCAGGGCGCGGTAAATCGCGTCGGCCAACTCGGGGGAAATGCCCTCGACCGTGCACAAGTCCTCCACGCTGGCTTGCGCCACGCCACGCACGCCACCAAAGCGCTGCAACAAGCGGGCCCGCTTCTTCGGGCCCACGCCGGGGATGTCTTCCAATTGGCTGCCACCGACGCGGGTTTTGGCGCGGGCCGCGCGCATGCCGGTGATGGCAAAGCGGTGCGCCTCGTCGCGGATCTGCGCCACCAACATCAGCGCTGCCGAATCGTGTCCCAGGTAGACCTTGTCGCGTCCATCGGCGAAGACCAGCTCTTCCAAGCCCACCTTGCGGCCCTCGCCTTTTTCCACGCCCACCAAACGCGACAGCGGCAAACCGAGCTGCTCAAAGACCTCGCGCGCCACGCCCACCTGCCCCTTGCCACCGTCGATCAACACGACATCGGGCAGTTTGTCTTGTGCGTCGGCCTCGACCAACTTGCCGTAGCGGCGCAGCAAGACCTGGCGCATGGCGGCGTAGTCGTCGCCGGGCGTGATGCCCTCGATGTTGTAGCGACGGTAGTCGCTGTTTTGCATCTTGTGCTGGGCGAACACCACACAAGACGCTTGGGTGGACTCGCCCGCTGTGTGTGAAATGTCGAAACATTCGATGCGCAAGGCCTCTAGGGGCTCCACCGCCAAATCCAGCGCCTCGACCAAGGCGCGGGTGCGCGCTTGTTGCGAGCCTTCTTCGCTGAGCAAGCGCGCCAAGGCGAGATCGGCGTTGTGCTGCGCCATGTCGAGCCAAGCCCGACGATGCTCGCGCGGCTGGTGCACGGTGTGCAGCTTATGGCCGCTGTGCTGGGTCAGCGCCGACACCAAGTCGGGCGACACGGCATGACTGGTGACCAAGGTGTGCGGCATGGCCACACCCACGTAATGCTGCGCGATGAAAGCGTGCAAGACCGCGCTGGCCAGGCGCTGCGAAGGATCGCCATCGGCCACGGCTTCTTCGGCATCCGCCTCGCCGGTCAGGGCATCTTCCACATGGGTCGGGAAATACGGCCGGTCGCCCAAGTGACGTCCGCCGCGGACCATGGCCAGGTTCACGCAGGCGCGACCGCCCTGCACCTTCACGGCCAAGATGTCGACGTCGCGGTCCTCCAAATTGTCCATGGACTGCTGGTGCAAGACCTTGGATAAGGCTGCGATTTGGTTGCGGATTTCTGCCGCTTGCTCAAACGCCAAGACCTCGGCGTGCGCCATCATTTGGCGCTCCAAATCGGCCAAGACGGCGTCGGTCTCGCCGCGCAAAAAACGCTCGGCACTGTCCACGGATGCGCCGTAGTCTTCGGCGCTCACCAGACCCACGCAAGGCCCGCTGCAGCGCTTGATCTGGTAGAGCAAACAGGGCCGGCTGCGGTTGGCGAACACCGTGTCTTCGCAAGTGCGCAGGCGAAAGACCTTTTGCATCAGGGTGATGGACTCCTTGACCGCCCAAGCGCTGGGGTAAGGGCCAAAGTAATGGTGGCGCTTCTCCACCGCGCCGCGGTAGTAGGCCATGCGTGGGTAAGCGCCTGCCGTGGGCGTAGCCCCCAGCGCATCGGGGCGCGTGGCCGTGATCTTCAAATAGGGGTAGCTTTTGTCGTCACGAAACAAGATGTTGAACTTGGGGTTCAGCGTCTTGATGAGGTTGTTCTCCAGCAGCAAAGCCTCGGCCTCGGAGCGCACCACCGTGGTCTCCATGCGCACGATCTTGCTGACCATGTGACCGATGCGCGTGCCGCCGTG
>CAZNWS010000174.1:0-3900 GCA_964576495.1 uncultured Hydrogenophaga sp.
TCGAAATGATTGAAGTTGAAGAAGGTTTCAACCAAGGCACACAAATCAAAGTGATTGGCGTCGGCGGCGGCGGTAGCAACGCGGTCGAGCACATGATCGAGCGGGGCGTTCAAGGCGTTGAGTTCATCGCCGCAAACACCGATGCGCAGGCTTTGTCTCGCAGCTCAGCCGACAAAATCATCCAATTGGGTGGCACTGGTTTGGGTGCGGGCAGCAAGCCAGAAAAAGGTCGTGACGCAGCCGAGCAAGCCGAGCAACAAATTCGCGAGAGCATCGCGGGTGCCCACATGCTCTTCATCACCGCAGGCATGGGTGGCGGCACCGGTACCGGCGCAGCACCGGTGATCGCACGCGTGGCGAAAGAAATGGGTATCTTGACGGTGGGTGTGGTCACCAAGCCTTTCGATTGGGAAGGTGGTCGTCGCATGTCCAATGCCGATGGTGGTTTGGGTGAGCTCGAGGCCAACGTCGACTCTTTGATCGTGGTGTTGAACGAGAAATTGCAAGACGTGTTGGGTGACGACATCACCCAAGAAGAAGCCTTTGCACACGCCAATGACGTGCTCAAAAACGCGGTGGGTGGTATTGCCGAGATCATCAACGAGTACGGCAATGTCAACGTTGACTTTGAAGACGTGCGCACCGTGATGGGTGAGCCCGGTAAGGCCATGATGGGTACCTCGGTGGCCAACGGTCCCGACCGCGCACGCATCGCGGCCGAACAAGCGGTGGCATGCCCGTTGTTGGAGGGCATTGACCTGTCCGGTGCCAAGGGCGTGTTGGTCTTGGTGACCGCCGCCAAAGGCTCGTTGAAATTGTCCGAGTCCAAGCAAGCGATGAACACCATCCGTGCCTACGCTTCACCCGATGCGCACGTCATTTACGGTGCTGCTTACGACGAGAGCTTGGGCGAGGACATGCGCGTGACGGTGGTGGCCACCGGTTTGTCGAAAAACGGTTCGCGCCGCAGTACCCCCAACATTCAAATGGTGCAAACCTTGCGCACCGGCACCGATAACGTACCGTTCGACATTCCCACGGTCAATGCAGCCATTGACGGCCCCGGCGCGGCGGCCATGGCTCAGCCCAATTACGCAGGTCTGCAAGGCCCTGCGGTGTGGCGCACGCCCAACCGCACGCAAGCCGCGGCCAAGGTCGACGCGTTGTCTTCGGGGGGAATGGACGATTTCGAAATCCCCGCCTTCCTGCGCAAACAGGCCGATTGAAATAAAATTGACCTATGTTGGCACAACGGACCCTCAAATCTCTGACCACCGCTGTTGGGGTGGGGCTTCACAGCGGGCAACGCGTCGAATTGACGTTGCGCCCGGCTGCGCCGAACACGGGGATCGTGTTTCGGCGCGTAGATTTACCGGAACCCGTAGAAATCCCCGTCAACGCGACCGCGGTGAGTGACACCCGTTTGGCCTCAACCATTTCCAATGGTGGGGCGAAGGTACACACCATCGAGCACTTGATGAGCGCGTGTGCTGGTTTGGGTATTGACAACCTGATGGTCGACATCACGGCCGAAGAAGTCCCTATTTTGGATGGCTCGTCGGCTTCGTTTGTCTATCTGTTGCAAAGCGCGGGCATTGAAGCCCAAGGCGTGGCCAAGCAATTCATTCGCGTGGTCAAGCCGATTGAGGTCCGTGAGGGCGAGGGCAGCAACGTCAAATGGGCACGGTTGGTTCCTTACCATGGCTACCAACTCAGCTTTGAGATCGAGTTCAACCATCCTGCGGTGAATTCCACGGGCCAGCAAGTCACGTTTGATTTCGGCAGTGGCCGATACGCCCGTGAAATCGCCCGCGCCCGCACGTTTGGTTTTACCCGTGATGTGGAGATGATGCGTTCGCATGGTTTGGCCATGGGCGGCGGATTGGACAACGCCATCGTGATGGACGATGTCAAGGTGCTCAACGCCGATGGTCTGCGTTACCAAGACGAGTTTGTGAAACACAAAATCCTCGATGCCATTGGCGACCTCTATATTGTCGGCAAACCTTTGTTGGCTGCCTATAGCGCCTACCGTTCGGGGCATGCCATGAACAATCAGTTGCTGCGTGCCTTGCTCAGTGATCCAAGCGCATACGAGATCGTGAGTTTTGAGAAGGAGCGCGACGCACCTTCGGGTTTTGCCGCTTTGGCGCCCGCCTGGTAAAGCGCACGCTAGCCCACCATGTGGTTGCGTTGGGTGATTCTGCTGTTGATGGTGTTGGCGGCAGCCTGTTTCGTGGCTTACATGCTCACCGGACGTGTCGGTTACCGCCGTTGGGGCCTGGTGATTTTCAAATGGACGGTGATCGCCGGTTTGGGTTTTTTTGGTGTTTTGGCGTTGCAGCGCCTGTTTTGACACCGTTCAATACCAACGGCCGTCTTTGTAGCTTGCATGCGTGCGCCCTTGTAGGGCGCTGACCTGTTCAATCGCCATTTTGGTTTTGCTCGCTTGAGCATGGGTGATGGCCAAACCCAAAGCATCGGCCGCGTCTTTACCAGGCAAGCCCGGCAGTTTGAGCAAACGCTTGACCATCTCTTGAATTTGCGGCTTGGCCGCCCGCCCATAGCCCACCACGGCTTTTTTGAGTTGCAGCGCGGTGTATTCACTCACCGGTAAGCCATTGACCACCAAGGCGGTGACACAAGCGCCGCGCGCTTGACCCAACAACAAGGTGGCTTGCGGGTTGACGTTGACAAAAACGATCTCACAGGCGGCCACAGTGGGTTGGTAGCGTTGCACGACTTCGGTGATGCCATCGAACAAAATTTTCAATCGTCCGGGCAACAACTGGGGATGGTCTGGCTCGGTGCGGATGGTGCCACTGGCCACGTAGTGCAGGCTGGAACCCTCGACGTCGATCACCCCAAAGCCGGTGCATTGCAGGCCTGGGTCGATGCCCAGGATGCGGGTGGTGTTGGGCTGAGTGCTCATGGCAATTGCACCGAGGGCATGCGGGCCAGGGTGGTACCAGCTCGGTTGCTCAGGTACGCCGAGCCGGTGCGGGTTTCGAAGAATTTGGGTGAGGGCAACATGACCGCTAAGCGCGCCGATTCAACGCGGCCGATTTGCTCAGCCGATTTTTTGAAGTAACGCTGACTGGCTGCTTGTGCGCCAAAGACGCCATGCCCCCACTCCACGCTGTTGAGGTAGATCGTCAAGATACGGTCTTTGTCGAGCACAGATTCGATCATCAGGGCCAAGACCAATTCCTGCCCCTTGCGCATCAGGTTGCGCTCACCCGAGAGGAAGAGGTTTTTGGCCAGCTGCTGGGTGATGGTGGAGCCGCCGATGATCCTGACTGGACGGCTTTTGGGTGTTGCGGTGTTGGGCTTCTTTGCTGCACGGGCCGCCGCCGCAGCACGTTTTTCGGCTTGAGCTTGGCGACGTTGGTTCTTGTCCCAAGCAGATTCCATGGCGGCCCAATCCACCCCCGAGTGGTTCACAAAGCCTCCATCTTCCGAGGCGATGACCGCACGTCGCAAATGGTTGCTGATGGCGTTGGCGTCCACCCATTCTTGCGACCATCGCCACGGTTTTTCGCCGGTGATCGCTTTGAGGGTGACGCGGGCGATCTCCGAGCGCATGAAGGCTGTGCTCTCGGGGTTGATCACATTCATGGTCGCGATGCGCGCGAAAAAAAACAATTGCAAGCCCAAGCCCGCCAACACCCACCAGGACAAGTAACGCCAGACGTGCTTCATGTCATTGACCTCTGAGCTGGGTTTGTAGGGTTTCGTTTCGCGTAAACCGAAAACGAGAGACCACCACGATGTGATCGGCTTGTTGCCGCATGGCCGGTGTGAACGGTGCAAAGCGTTGAGCTCGAACAATGGCTTGTGCTCTTCGGTCCAAAGCGGGTGAGCGTGAGCGATCGGCCACCTCGGTGTCGAGTACTTCGC
>CAZNWS010000175.1:0-3898 GCA_964576495.1 uncultured Hydrogenophaga sp.
CGCCGCGCTGCATGGCTGTGGCCCAGTTGCCTGGCGGCGAAATCGTCCCCGCCATGCAGCGCGGCGTGATTGACGCTTTCGAATTCAACAACCCCACGGCCGACATGCGTTTTGGCGCACAAGACGTGGCCAAGTACTACTCGATGGGCTCGTTCCACCAAGCGCAGGAATTCTTTGAAATTGTCTTCAACAAAGACAAGTACAACGCCTTGCCTGCCGACCTGAAGGCCATCCTGAAGTACGCCGCCGAGGCCGCTTCGACCGCGTCGACCGCTTTGGCCCACCACAACTACTCCAAAGACTTGCAAGAGTTGATCGTCAAGCACAAGGTGCAGGTCTCGCGCACCAGCGCTGATATCTACAAAGGTCAGTTGTTGGCTTGGGACAAAGTCACCGCCAAGCTGGAAAAAGAAGTGGACATGTTCAAAGAAATCAACGACTCGTTCAAAGCCTGGTCGCGTCGCGTGGGCTTCTACCACTTCACCAACGAAGCCAACTACAAAATGGCTTACGAGCACGTCCAAAAAACCAAGCTGCCCAGCTGATATCACGTAAGCTCTGAAGACTGCCGGAGTAAAGTCCGGCAGTCTTTATTTTTGTCTGAAATAGGTGCATCCCATGGAAATCTGGATTCGCAGAATTGACATACTCAGCAAGTCAATTGGACACGCATTTTCTTGGTGTGTGTTGATATTGACTGCCTCCACTTGTTTTGAGGTGTTCATGCGCTATGTGCTCAACAGCCCCACCGTCTGGGCTTTTGACATGAGTTACATGATGTATGGCGCCTTGTTCATGATGTCTGGCGCCTACGCCGTGTCACGCAATTCCCATGTGCGCGGTGACTTCCTATACCGCAAGTGGTCTAACCGCACCCAAGCCAAGGTGGATTTGGCCCTGTATTTGGTTTTCTACTTCCCCGCCATCTTTGCGATGGTATTCACGGGTAGCCAATACGCTTTTGAAAGCATGCGTATTTTGGAGTCCAGCGTCAACAGCCCAGCCGGTGTCCCGGTTTGGCCGCTGAAGATGGTGATTTTTGTGACGGGCGTGACCCTGCTGATCGCGGGCTCTGCTGAGGTCATGCGCTGCTTGGTGTGCATTCGCACCGGCGAATGGCTCTCGCGCAGCGGCGATGTCGAAGAACTTGAACAAGTGCTGATCAAAGAACACACACAGAAAGCATCATCATGAGTGATCCCATCGTTGCCCTCTTCATGTTGGGCATCTTCATCGTTGTCATTTTCATGGGTTTCCCCATCGCTTTCACGTTGATGGCCATGGGCATCGGGTTTGGCTTTTACGCCTACTTCACACCCGATCAATTGATTTGGGACAACCGCATCCTCTACCTGTTCACACAAAACACCTTCAGTGTGATGAACAACGATGTGTTGATCTCGATACCGTTGTTTCTGTTCATGGGCTACATCATCGAACGGGCCAACATCCTAGACAAACTGTTTTTGAGCTTACAGGTCGGCTTGCGCTTTTTGCCGGGCTCCATGGCCGTGGCGGCCTTGATCACTTGTGCCCTCTTTGCTACGGCCACAGGCATTGTCGGTGCGGTGGTGACCCTGATGGGCCTGATCGCCTTGCCCCCCATGCTCAAAGCAGGCTATGACCAAAAACTCGCCAGCGGTGTCATCACCGCCGGTGGTACGTTGGGTATTTTGATTCCACCGTCCATCCTGCTCATCGTGTACGCGGCCACAGCCAGCGTCTCAGTGGTCAAGCTGTACGCCGCGGCCATCATTCCCGGCTTCACGCTGGCCATGCTGTACCTCATCTACATCATCACGCGGGCCACGCTCAACCCATCCCTGTGCCCCAAGCCCAAAGACGTGGAGCAGTACAGTGTGTGGGAAAGCATCGTCTTGGTGTTCAAAGCCTTTGTACCCCTGGCCGCCTTGATCATGGCGGTGTTGGGCTCGATCCTCTTTGGCTTGGCCACCCCCAGTGAAGCGGCTGCCATGGGTGCTTTGGGTGGCATTGTTTTGGCCATCATCTACCGCGCTTTCACTTGGCAGCGTCTGCGTGAGTCGGTGTACCTGACGGCACGCACATCGGCCATGGTGTGCTTCCTCTTCGTGGGCGCAGCCACCTTTGCCTCGGTGTTCTCGTACTTGGGCGGTGAGCATGTGGTCAAAGATTTCATGCTGGCCCTGGATCTGACGCCGGTGCAGTTTTTGCTGCTGTCTCAGCTGTTGATTTTTATCTTGGGCTGGCCCTTGGAGTGGAGCGAGATCATCATCATTTTCGTGCCCATCTTCTTGCCGCTCTTGCCGCTGTACGACATCGACCCCATTTTGTTCGGCATCTTGATCGCCATCAACTTGCAGACCTCATTCTTGACACCTCCAATGGCGATGTCAGCCTACTACCTCAAAGGGGTCGCACCCAAAGACCTGTCTCTGGTCACCATTTTCCGAGGCTGCATGCCCTTTGTGAGCATGGTTTTGCTCACCTTGGCCATGACTTACATTTACCCCTCAATGGTGACTTATCTGCCGGACCACTTCTTTAACCAAGCCGAGGAAATCGAGCGCGACCCCAACGATACGTCGATCGTCGACCCGAACTTCTTCAACCAGCAATGATGACCGTTCCATCCAAAAGCGTGGCTGAGCTCACGGCCCTTGAAATCCGTGAACACCTGTTGAGTGGCCAGGAAACGGTGGAGGAATTCACCGCCAAGCTGGGGCAATTTGTAGATGCGGCCGATCAAAGCGTCCACGCCTTTGCGCACCGTGACGACCGAGTGGTGGCGCTCCAAGCCGACCACTTGCAACGCGAGCGCTTGGCCGGTCATTTGCCGGGGCCGCTGTATGGCATCCCCGTGGGCGTCAAAGACATCATCGACACCATCGACTTCCCCACCGAATACGGCAGTTCCATTCACCAAGGTCGCTATTCTGTGTGCGACGCCACAGTGGTCTCTCGTTTGCGCGCGGCAGGCGCAGTGATCTTTGGAAAAACCGTGACCACTGAATTTGCCACCACCCAGCCCGGGCCAACCGTGAACCCCCACAACCCAGCACACACGCCTGGTGGATCGTCCAGCGGATCGGCAGCGGCGGTCGCTGCGGGCATGGTACCCGTGGCACTGGGCACCCAAACCAACGGGTCGGTGATTCGACCGGCATCGTTTTGTGGCGTTTATGGCTTTAAACCCTCTCGGGGTTTATTGCCCAGAACCGGTGTGCTGGATCAGTCGCCCTCTTTGGATGAGATTGGCGTCTTTGCGAGAAACATCGAAGACATCGCCAAGGTCACCGAGATCATGTCCGGTGACGACGGTCACGACACGGCCTGTGCAAGACAAGCACCCCGCCGGTTGTTCGACGTCGCCCTGTCTGAGCCCCCTTTGCCACCCAAATTCTGCTTCGTCAAAACCCCTTGGTGGAACGAAGTGGAAGCAGAAGCGCAGGAAGCTTACGAAGCATTCGTGGACCTCATGGACGGCTGTGTCGAGTACGTCGAGCTGCCTGAGATCGTGCGCAAAGCCGCTGCTTGGTTGGCCACAGTCAATGAAGTGGAGCTGGCTTTTTGTCTGCAAAAGGAATGGGTCAACCACCGCAATCAACTCAGTCAGCCTTTGTGCGAGCGCATTGAACGGGGCATGAACATGAGCGCCACCGATTACCTGGTGGCCAAAGATCGCATGATCCACGTGATGACTGCATTTGATGAGTTCTTTGCTTCTTACGACGGCATTTTGTGTCCGGCTGCTTTGGGTGCAGCGCCGTTGGGCTTGGCCTCAACGGGTAACCCCATCATGCAAACCACGTGGAGTTTTGCGGGCTTGCCCAGCCTGAATTTGCCACTGATCACCTTGTCCAATGGCTTGCCCTTGGGCGTGCAATCGGTGGGCTCATACCAAAACGACGCCCGCTTG
>CAZNWS010000176.1:0-3886 GCA_964576495.1 uncultured Hydrogenophaga sp.
GTTCGCCAACCAGACCATCGCCCAGATCGAACTCTTCACCAAACCCGACCGCTACGAAGTGGGTAAGGTCTATGTGTTGCCCAAGCACTTGGATGAAAAAGTGGCGCGCCTGCACCTCAAGAAAGTCGGCGCTCAGCTGACCGAACTCACCGACGAGCAAGCCGCCTACATCGGCGTATCGAAAAACGGCCCCTACAAGGCCAACACCTACCGGTATTGATGCGCGCCGACCAGTTGTTGGTGGAACGAGGGCTGGCGACCACCAAGTCGCAAGCCCAGCGTTTCATCGCGGCTGGTGTGCGTTGGCGGTTGCACGGTGGGTCTTGGCAAACCGTGGCCAAAAACGGCGAAGAGTTGCGCGAGACCGCGGAGCTGGAGGTCCTCAACACCGATGAGTCGCGTTTTGTGTCGCGTGGCGGGCTCAAGCTCGAAGGCGCTTTGAGGCACTGCGGCCTGAATGTGCGTGGTTGGCGCTGCCTCGACCTGGGTCAAAGCACCGGTGGATTTACCGACGTGTTGCTGCAAGCGGGGGCGACACAGGTGGTTGGGGTGGACGTGGGCCAAGGCCAGTTGCATCCTCGGCTGCGCCAAGACCCCCGCGTGGTGTGCATTGAAAAATGCAACGCCCGCGAGCTCACGGCCGAGTCTTTGGTGCAAGCCAACCCATCAGCGGGCGCGCCGTTTGACCTGATCGTGGGCGACCTGTCCTTCATCTCGCAAACCTTGGTGTGGCCGGCCATCGTGCCGCTGCTCCAACCGGGCGGGGCGATGTTGATGTTGGTCAAGCCGCAATTCGAGTTGCAGCCCGAGCACATCGGCAAAGGCGGTTTGGTCAAAGACGCGAGCAGCTACACCTTGGTGCAGCAACGCATGACACAAACCTGTGCCGACCAAGGCTTGGCGCTGCGCGATTATTTTGAAAGTCCCATCACCGGCGGTGATGGCAACCGAGAGTTTTTTGTATGGGCCTGCCAATAAGTTTTGAATTTTTCCCGCCCAAGACGCCCGAGGGCGCTGAGAAGCTGCGCGCCGTGCGCCAAAAACTCTACGCGCTCAAGCCCGAGTTTTGTTCGGTTACGTATGGTGCCGGTGGTTCGACCCAGCAAGGCACTTTCGACACCGTGGCCGAGATCTTGGCCGAAGGCGTGAGCGCGGCCTCGCACTTCTCGTGCATCGGCGCAACCAAGGCCAGCGTGCGCGAACAACTCGCCACGCTCAAGGCGATGGGCGTCCGACGTTTGGTGGCCTTGCGCGGCGATTTGCCCAGCGGTTATGGTGCGGGTGGTGAATTTCACTACGCCAGCGACTTGGTGGCCTTTATTCGCGCCGAGACCGGTGACGACTTTCACATTGAAGTCGCGGCGTACCCCGAGGTGCATCCGCAAGCGAAATCGCCCGAAGCCGACCTGCACGCGTTTGTGGCCAAGGCCCGCGCGGGCGCGGACTCGGCGATCACGCAGTACTTCTACAACACCGACGCGTATTTCCGTTTTGTGGACGACGTGCACCGTTTGGGCGTGGACATTCCGGTGGTGCCCGGCATCATGCCCATCACCAGCTCCTCGCAATTGCTGCGTTTCTCGGATGCGTGTGGCGCTGAAATTCCGCGTTGGATTCGCTTGCGCTTGCAGGCCTATGGCGACGATGTGGAGTCCATCAAAGCCTTCGGGTTGGACGTGGTCACGGATTTGTGCGACCAGCTCGTCACCGCGGGCGTACCGGCCTTGCACTTTTATTCGATGAACCAAAGCGCGCCCACCTTGGGTGTGTTGGAGCGCTTGGGGCAGCGCTGAGCTAGGCCGTTCAGCCGCCGTGGGTCACGTCCCAGCTGGCCCCCGATTTTTCTCGCAAGGCTTCTAAAACCACCGGCAGACTCTCGCGCAATGCAGCGGCCAGCGTGAACGGTGGGTTGATGATGTGCATGCCACTGGCGCGCAGCTGGGTGGCGCGTGGATTGGTTGGCCCATTGCTGGGTTTGACGCCCACGTTGAGTTCGACCTGCACCCAAGCTCGCCCCGCGGTGTTGCTCATGGTTTTGAGCTTGCGCGCCAGGCTGTGCGCTTCGGGGCGGGCGATCACCGGGTACCAAATCGCGTAGGTACCGGTCGAGAAGCGCTTGAGCGCGTCTTGGATGGTGGCGGCCACGGCGGCGTAATCGGTCTTGAGTTCGTAGCTGGGGTCCATCAACACCAAAGCGCGGCGCGAGACCGGTGGCAAGAAGGACTTCAAGGACTCAAAGCTGTTTTTGCGGATCACCTCGACCTGGCGGCCTTTGCCCAAGCCAGCGACGTGGCGCTCGAGCAAGCGCGCGTCCGTGGGGTGCACCTCGAACAGCTTGAGCTTGTCTTGGGGACGGATCAGGCTGTTGGCCACCCAAGGTGAGCCGGGGTAGTGTTTGAGCTGTTGGCCGCTGTTGAAGGCGCGCACCAAATCCAAGTAGGACTGCAGCAGGGCGGGCAGGTCTTTTTTGCCGTTGAGGGCCGCGGCCAACTTCACGACACCGTCCAAGGACTCGCCCGAAGTGCGGGCTTGCTCTTGGTCAAGGCGGTAGGTGCCGATGCCGGCGTGGGTGTCCACGACGGTGAATCCGGTGTCTTTTTGGCCCATGTGATTCAAACAAGCGACCAAAGTCATGTGCTTGAGGACATCGGCGTGGTTGCCTGCGTGGTAGGCGTGTCGGTAACTGAACATCCGGCGATGGTACCTGCCTGAACGGGCCGCCATACAAAAAATTGCCGATCTTGCCCAAATTTTGTACAATGGAGGGCTTCGCAGCGTTTTTCTGGCTCCGCGGCGAAGTTTTCATCCCCACCTAAGAGTGTTCCAACAGAGAACCACCGACCGTGGAAAAGAGCCGACAAACCCCTTCGCATAGAAGAATCTCATGACCAAAACGTTCAGCGCCAAACCCGCTGACGTGGTGCACGAGTGGTTTGTGATTGACGCGACCGACAAGGTCCTCGGACGAGTTGCCAGTGAAGTGGCTCTCCGACTGCGCGGCAAACACAAGGCCATTTACACGCCCCACGTCGATACCGGTGACTTCATCGTCATCATCAACGCAGCCAAGCTGCGCGTCACTGGCACCAAAGCCATTGACAAGGTGTACTACCGCCACTCCGGTTACCCCGGTGGCATCTACGGCACCAACTTCCGCGACATGCAAGCCAAACACCCTGGCCGCGCACTCGAGAAGGCTGTCAAGGGCATGTTGCCCAAAGGTCCTCTGGGTTACGCCATGATCAAGAAACTCAAGGTGTACGGTGGTGCTGAGCATCCCCACACCGCCCAACAGCCTAAAGTGCTGGACATCTAAGGAGCCTTGAGATGATTGGTGAATGGAACAACGGCACCGGCCGTCGCAAATCGAGCGTCGCCCGTGTGTTTATCAAAAAAGGCAGTGGCAAGATCACGGTCAATGGCAAGGACATCCAGGCCTATTTCGGCCGCGAGACCTCCATCATGATTGCCAAACAACCCCTGATGCTGACCAACCACGCCGAGACCTTTGACATTCAAGTCAATGTCCACGGTGGTGGTGAGTCGGGTCAAGCCGGTGCGGTGCGCCACGGCATCACCCGTGCCCTGATCGACTACGACGCGTCGCTCAAGTCGAGCCTGTCGCAAGCGGGCTTCGTCACCCGTGACGCCCGCGAAGTCGAACGTAAAAAGGTCGGCTTGCGCTCTGCCCGCCGTCGCAAACAGTTCAGCAAGCGCTAATCCGCGGCTTGAACCTGCAAAAAACCGCCTTCAGGCGCTGCTTGATGGCGGTTTTTGCTTTATGGTCGAGGATTCTCTCAATCCGCACAACGATCTGAACCATGCGAATGCGTCTCTTGCTCCGAAGGCTCACGGTGAGTTCACCGAGAATGAGCGTGCGCAGCTC
>CAZNWS010000177.1:0-3878 GCA_964576495.1 uncultured Hydrogenophaga sp.
GGCGGCCTGCTTCATCTGCTCGTATGCGGGCAGCCGGCGCGCCAGCTCCGCGCGCGGATCCTCGGGGTCGCGGCCGTCCTCGGTCTTGCGCGGTGGCAGCAGCATCCGCGACTTGATCTCGATGAGCATGGCCGCCATGAGCAGGTATTCGGCCGCCAGCTCCAGGTTGCGCTGCCGGATTTCTTCCACATAGCTCAGGTACTGGCGCGTCACGCCGGCCATGGGGATGTCGAGGATGTTGAAGTTTTGCTTGCGGATCAGGTAGAGCAGCAAGTCCAGTGGGCCTTCAAATGCCTCCAAAAACACCTGCAACGCATCGGGCGGGATGTACAAATCCCGCGGCATCGAAAACAGCGGCTCACCATACAGCCGAGCCACGGCGACGTGGTCGACCACCGCGGGCAATACCGCGTCCAAGCCCTCGGGGGCTTGTTCGAGTTCGGTCGACTCGGTGCTCATGGCGTGTGCCAGCCTCAGGCCTTGGTTTGGTACACGTAGGGCTGTTGGGGCACCCGCGCGGCCTTGGCTTCGGCATGGAACTGGGCGTCCATACCACTGTCCCACAGCAAAGCACGGCCTTGGCGTTGCGCGGCTTCGAGCTGGGGGTTCTTTTCCTTCAGCTGAGCCAAAAACTGGGTGGCGTCAGAGGTGTAGTGCGGGCGGGCAAAAGGGAACATGGCGAGCCTGTTGGGAGGGAAAACCCCATTTTACGGGTTCAAGCCCTCGACCGATCGGCTGTCCCAGTTGAGCACCGTCTCGCGCACCCGCATGCCCGGTGCGAGGTCGGCGAACTCTTGGTGGATGACGTCGGCGGCAAAACGGGCCAAAAAGCGCGATTTCAGTTCGGCACGGGCCTTGTCCACGCCGATGTTTTCGTAAGGCACCGAGGACATCAGCAAAAAACCGTCGCTGGGGATGCGCCCTGCGGCCATGTTGCTGCGGATGATGCCGGCGGCTTTGCGGATGGGGTCGGCCAGGTTGGGGCTGTAGGGACCGATGATGAGCGCCAGATTGGGCAGGTGCAGCCAATCGAAGCCCCGACCCACGCAAATCATCCACTCGCGGTGTTCGATGTCCAGGCTGCGCTCGCGTTGTCTTAACGCGGCGATGTGGCGCCAATTGCCCTCCAATAAGGGCAGCAGGTCGGTGCGCATTTGGCTGGGCATGTCGGGCAGCAGGCTGTGCAGCCTAGCGGGCAATCCGCCCAACTCGGCTTCGCTGAGGTGGGCCATGTTCAGGGTCTGTTGGTTCGATCCGTGCACCACCAAGGCTTCTTCGTCGGTCTCAAAACCACACACCAAGGGGTAAACCGTTTGGTGCTGTTGGCCAAACAGTTGGCTGATTTCGTCGCGAATGCCAAAGGTGTGTGCCTTGGCGTCGTCGGTTCGGTAATGGAAACCGGCACAGCCCCGCCGTTCATCGCCTTGAGAGAAATGGTAGGTGATGACCATCAGGGCTTGGCGGCCCTGTTGCGTGGCCTTGTTCACCGCACCCAGCAACACTTCGCCCAAGTGTGGCCAGCCCAAATGGAAAATGCCACCCAAGTTGCGAAAGGGCTGGATGATGCCGCGCGGCGTTTGGGTGGCAATGGGGATGTTGATGCGCCCGTCCATGCACTTCATCACCATGATCGCGGTGGGGTGCTGGGCGTTGTAGCGCTGGCGGGCCAACCAGGCTTCGGGGCTGGCGAAATCTTGCGCGTGGCGCTGAGCCAGGTCAAACAACCAATCGATGCGTTCTTGAATCGGTTGATCCAGCGGCGCCATGGTTCAGTCTTCGAAGTCGATGTGCTGCGCAAATCCACTGCGCTCGATCAGCGAACGAGGTTGTGGGTTGAGCCCAAGCAAGACCAAACGGCCTTGCCGTTTGCTCAAGCTGCTTTGCAATTGCTCCAATGCGTCCAGCCCCGTGGTGTCCAAAGAAATGAGTTGACGCACATCCAAGCGCATCACCAAGCCGGTTGAGGCGGCGTCGGCCGCGCGTTGCAAGGCGTCGAGTTTGGCCACCGCCCCAAAAAACAGGGCGCCGTACAGACGACCTTCCACGCGCTGCTCGTTGTGGGCATCGATGTCCGCGGTGAACAAACTGCTTTGCCGGCGCACGAACAAGACAACCGCCAACACCAAGCCCAGCTCCACCGCCACCGTCAGGTCAAACACAATGGTCACCAAGAAGGTGGACACCATCATCAAGCGGTAATGGCTGCTGAACTGTCTGAGGCGTGCAAATTCGCGCCACTCGCCCATGTTCCAGGCCACGAACAACAACACCCCAGCGAGCACCGCCAGCGGAATGTGCATGGCCAAGGGCGCGGCCAGCAAGACCACGGCGGCCAAGGTGCCCGCGTGGACGATACCGGCGATGGGCGATACCGCGCCAGCGCGGATGTTGGTGACCGTGCGCGCGATGGTGCCGGTGGCGGGCATGCCGCCAAAAAACGGCACCACGGTGTTGGCGATGCCTTGGGCCATGAGTTCTTGGTTGGGGTCGTGCTTGGGGGTGTCGCTGAGCTGGTCGGCCACGCGGGCGCACAAGAGCGACTCAATGGCGCCCAGCAGGGCAATCGTCAAGGTGGGCACCACCAAGAGCTTGACCGTTTCCCAAGAAAACGCGGGCAACTCGAACACCGGCAAGCCTTGAGGGATGCCGCCGAAGCGCGAACCGATGGTCTCCACCGGCAGGCTCAGGTACCAAGCCAACAGCGACAAGCTGACCAAGGCAATCACCGGCGCGGGCACCCGTGATGTGGCTTTGAGTGCGCTGATGCTTTGGATGCTGTCAAGCTGGCGTCGAAACTGCGAGTCCACGGCCCACAAGCGTGGCCAGATGAACAAGCCCAGGACGCACACCATGGCCAGACCAAACGCGTAGGGGTTGAAGCTGCCGATGGCGTTGGCGAGTGTGCCGATTTGGTTGAAGAAGTCGGCGGGCATTTTTTCGACCTGAAGGCCCATGACATCGCGCAGTTGCGACAAGGCGATCAGCACGGCGATGCCGTTGGTGAAACCAATCACCACGCTCACCGGCACGTAGCGCACCAAGGTGCCCAAGCGCAGCCAGCCCAGCAAAAACAGCAACACGCCTGCGCTGACGGTGGAAATGAGCAGGTTGGCCAAGCCGTAGCGCTCGACGATGCCGTAGACGATGACGATGAACGCGCCGGCCGGACCGCCGATTTGCACCGAGGTGCCACCCAAAGCCGAGATCAAAAAGCCTGCGATGATGGCCGTCCACAAACCCGCTTCGGGCTTGAGACCACTGGCGATCGCAAATGCCATGGCCAAGGGCAGGGCCACGATGCCCACGGTGGCACCAGCCCCAAAGTCGAGGGCAAATTTTTGTCGCGTGTAGCCCTTGAGGTCTTGCAGCAGACGGGGGCGAAAAGGTGCTAGAGACGGTAAACCGGGCAACATGCCGAAGATGTTACTCCTCGGCTGCCTAGGGTTTTCACGGGTTTTTCAATGGATGCGCATGCCGGGCTTGGCGCCTGGCCAGGGGTGCAGCACGTAAATGCCGGCATCGGCTTTGTCATCCGCGTGGCTGGCGGCCAGCACCATGCCCTCGGACACGCCGAACTTCATCTTGCGCGGCGCCAAGTTGGCCACCATCACGGTGAGCTTGCCTTTGAGGTCTTCGGGCTTGTACATGCTGGCGATGCCACTGAACACGTTGCGTGTTTTGCCTTCGCCCACGTCGAGCGTGAGGCGCAGCAATTTGGTCGAGCCTTCCACCGCTTCGCAGTTCACGATCTCAGCGATGCGCAGGTCCACCTTGGCGAAGTCATCGATGCTGATGGTGGGGGCGATGTCTTCGCCACCAGGCGTGACTTTTTCTTCGACCACCGCTGGCGGCTCGAACAAAGCGTCGAGTTGCTCGGG
>CAZNWS010000178.1:0-3837 GCA_964576495.1 uncultured Hydrogenophaga sp.
GTGTTCGTGCTGTTCGCTTTCGCCATCCTCACCAGCCGCATGGTGTATTTGCAAATTTTGCGACACGACGAGCTGCTGGAGCAAGCCGAAACCAACCGCACCACCATCTTGCCTGTCGTGCCTCAACGCGGCCAAATTTTGGATCGCCATGGCAAAGTTTTGGCCACCAACTATTCGGCCTACACCCTCGAAATCACCCCCTCCAAGGTGGACGACATCAACGCCACCATCGACGCTTTGTCCAGCTTGGTTGAGATCCAAGCCCGTGACAAACGCCGCTTTCGACAGCTCATGCAGGAATCGCGCTTGTTCGATTCGGTGCCCATTCGCACGCGCTTGAGCGACGAAGAAGTGGCGCGCTTTGCCGCGCAACGCTTTCGCTTTCCGGGGGTGGAAATCAAAGCCCGCTTGTTCCGCCAATACCCCAACGGCGAAGTCGGTAGCCACGCCATCGGCTACATCGGTCGCATCAACCAACGCGAAAAAGCCGAAATCCAAACTTGGACGGAAGCCGAGCAAGCCAACTACCGTGGCACCGAACACATCGGCAAACTGGGCGCCGAAGAGCGTCACGAGCAGCTGCTGCACGGCATCACCGGTTTTGAACGTGTCGAAACCTCGGCCGGCGGTCGCGCAGTGCGCTCCTTGGCCAACCAGCCCTCGGTCTCGGGCCAAACCGTGGTATTGACCATCGACATCCGATTGCAAAAATTGGTGGAAGACATGTTCGGCCACCGGCGCGGCGCCTTGGTGGCCATCGACCCACGCAACGGCGACGTCTTGGCCTTCGTGAGCAAGCCCACCTTCGACCCCAACCTGTTCGTGGACGGCATCGACGTCGACAACTGGCGCGCCCTCAACGATTCGCGCGACAAACCCCTGCTCAACCGAGCCTTGCGCGGCACCTATCCACCAGGCTCAACCTACAAGCCCTTCATGGCCTTGGGGGCCTTGGAAACCGGCACGCGCACGGCCAGCACCATCATCAACGACCCTGGGTTTTGGCTGTTCGGCAACCACCGTTTTCGCAGTCACGGCGAGTCGGCTTTGGGCGCCGTGGACCTGCACCGAAGCATCGTCAAGTCCAGCAACACCTACTACTACTCGCTGGCCAACGAAATGGGCGTGGACACCATCCACGACTTCATGAAGCCCTTGGGCTTTGGCCAAATCACCGGCATCGACCTCAGCGGTGAGGTTCGTGGGGTGTTGCCCAGCCAGGCTTGGAAGCGCGACAGTTTCAAAAACCCAGAGCAAAAACGCTGGATCCCCGGTGAAACCATTTCTTTGGGCATCGGTCAGGGCTACAACACCTTCACCATGCTGCAACTCGCGCATGCCATGGCGACCTTGGCCAACCAAGGCAAAAAACACACGCCCCACATCACCGCTTCGGTCCAAGACCCCTCGACTGGCCAGCAAGTCAACCGTGTGGTCAGCGCTCCGGTCGACCTGGGCTACAAGCCCGAACATGTGCAATCGGTTTTAGAGGCCATGCATGGGGTGACCGTCGAAGGCACCTCCGCCAACGTGTTTGCGGGCGCTGGCTACAAAAGCGGCGGCAAAACCGGTACCGCACAAGCGGTAACGATTGGTCAAAGTGAGCGCTACGATGCCGACAAACTGCTGGAGAGTCAACGCGACCACTCCTTGTACGTGGCCTTTGCACCGTTGGAAGCCCCTCAGGTGGCCTTGGCGGTGATCGTGGAAAACGCTGGTTTTGGGGCGGCCCACGCCGCACCCATTGCGCGCCGCGTGTTCGACTACCTCTTGCTCGATCAATACCCCAACCACCAAGACTTGGCCGCCGTGCGCTTAGGGCAAGCCGCCAGCCCCATTGGCAAACCACTCAAGGCCAGCGAGATGCCTTGGCCGCCCAAGGACACACCGGTCTCACGATAACCTTAAGCACCGCGGACCCAAGCATCCCAACCGGTCTTGATGATCAGGGCGGTGACGACCATCAAAAACACCACCCGCACAAAACCGCTGCCGTGCTTGAGCGCCAAGCGTGTGCCCAGCAAGCTGCCGATCACATTGGCCACCGCCATGGCCAAAGCCAAGTGCCACCAAACGTGGCCTTTCCAAGTGAACAAAATCAAGGCGGCCAAATTCGATGCGGTGTTGATGAGTTTGGCGCTGGCACTGGCGTGTAGAAAATCAAAGCCCATCCACCGCACAAAAAAGAACACCAAAAAGCTGCCGGTGCCGGGGCCAAAAAACCCGTCGTAAAACCCAATCACACCGCCCAACAGTGACGCCGCCCATTGCTGCTGGCGACCCGCAAAACGCGGTTGGTGTTCTCTCCCCAACGATTTCTTGGCCAAGGTGTACACCAAGAGCACCACCAACATCACCGGCAAGATGCGGCGCAACCATTCGGGTGAGACTTGGGTGACGCACCACGCGCCGAACATCGAGCACGCAAAGGCCGTGGCGGCTGCCGGCAACAGAGCGTTCCAAGGCATTTGCACGCGATGGGCGTATTGCCAGGTGGCCGCTGCTGTGCCCCAAATGGAGGCACTTTTGTTCACCCCGAACAAGGTGGCCGGCGTGGTCGTGGGGTAGACCGCAAACAAGGCGGGCAACAAGATGAGGCCACCACCGCCAACAATCGAATCGATGAAACCGGCGAACAACGACGCCACCGTGATCAAAAACAAATCCATGGCTGCATTGTCGCTGTTGTCTTGGGCGCGCCTGTCGACCATGAAAAAGCCGGCGCTTGGCCGGCTTTGGGGGGTTCTCACCGCACTCTGGGGCGCGTATGAAAGGGTCTACAGACAGGCTGTCTCCTCTGTCTCTCATGGTTCACACGCCCAAAGGCTGTGCATGAGTGCAGTTAATTTATCCGGCTTGACACCTCAACACCATCGGGTCTTTCCCTTGCGGGTTTTTACCGAGACTGGCGCATCCAAGCGGACACCTTCTCGGCCATCATCAACGTGGGACTGTTGGTGTTGCCGCTGGTGATGGTGGGCATCGCCCCAGCATCCACCACGCGCAGGCCGCTCACACCGCGCACGCGGCAGTGACTATCGAGAACGGCCATGGGATCGCTCTCGTGGCCCATTTTGGTGGTGCCCACGGGGTGGAAAATGGTGCTGGCAATGTCACCGGCCAATCGCGCGAGTTCGTCATCAGTTTGGTATTGCACGCCCGGCTTGAACTCCACCGGCTGATAAGGCGCAAGCGCCGGTTGCGAGACGATGCGCCGCGTCACGCGCAGGCTGTCGGCCGCCACTTGTCGGTCCTGCTCGGTGCTGAGGTAACACGGGGCGATGGCGGGCGCGTCTTCGACGCGCGGGGTTTGGATACGCACATGGCCACGGCTGGTCGGGTTGAGGTTGCAAACGCTGGCGGTAAACGCGGGAAAGGGGTGCAGCGGCTCACCAAACGCGTCCAAGCTGAGCGGCTGCACGTGGTACTCCAGATTGGCGTGCGGCTGCGTTGGGTCGCTTTTGGTGAACGCGCCCAACTGGCTCGGTGACATGCTCATGGGCCCGCTGCGCGTGAGCAGGTATTCCAGCCCGATGCGCGCCTTGCCCCACCAGCTGCTGGCCAACACGTTCAAGGTGTCGGCCCCTTGTATTTTGTAAACCGAGCGGATTTGCAAATGGTCCTGCAAGTTCTCGCCCACACCAGGCAAGTCGTGTTGCACCGCCACGCCCGCGGCCTGCAGCACAGCCGCCGGGCCAATGCCCGAGAGCTGCAGGATCTGCACCGAACCAATGCTGCCGGCACTCAGGACCACCTCCCGTTCAGCTCGCGCCAGAACCATCTGCTTGCCGTCCCAAACCTGCACGCCGCTACAGACAGTGCTGCCGTCTGAGCGTT
>CAZNWS010000179.1:0-3818 GCA_964576495.1 uncultured Hydrogenophaga sp.
GACATAATCCGTTGCAGTCAATTTTGTTTGCCTTTTTCAGCGACGCTGGCCGATTCCATGACGCTCAACATTTGTGTGGCCCAACTCAATTTGGTGGTGGGCGACACGGCGGGCAATGCCCGTCAAATCATCGATGCCGCGCACACCGCGCACGCCCAAGGCGCCCACGTCTTGCTCACGCCCGAGTTGGCGGTCAGCGGCTATGCGGCCGAAGACCTGTACCTGCGCCCCGGTTTTTTGGACGCCTGTGATGATGCCTTGAAAACCATCGCCTTGCAGACCGCAGGGCTGAGCGGTTTGCACATCGTCGTGGGCCACCCGCAGCGCGGCTCGGTGGCCGCCACCAAAGACCGCAGCGTCTCGGTGCCCGGCTTGGTCAATGCGGCCAGTGTGCTGCACCAAGGGCGCACCACGTTGACCTATGGCAAGCGCGAGTTGCCCAACTACCAAGTCTTCGACGAACGCCGCTACTTTGTGCCTGCCCAGGGCGATGCGGTGTTTGAGGTTCAGGACAGCCAAGGCCAATCCGTCCGCGTGGGCTTGCTCATTTGTGAAGACGCGTGGTTCGACGCGCCCGTGGTCTCGACCTGTGCGGCCGGCGCGCAACTGCTGGCGGTGATCAACGCCTCGCCGTTTCATGGCGGCAAAGGTGCCGAGCGCGAGCAGCGTTTGGCCGAACGTGTGCGCGCCGTGGGTGTGCCCTTGGTCTACGCCCACTTGGTGGGCGGTCAAGACGAGGTGGTGTTCGATGGGCGCAGTTTTGCGTTGGATGCACAAGGCCAGGTGGTGGCCCGCGCCGCGGCCTTTGACACGGCCTTGATGGCGGTGGCTTGGAATACACAACAAGGCCGTTTGAGCCCCGTGGCGGCGCCCGTTGTGCCGCACCCCGATGCCGACGAAGACCTCTGGCGCGCCCTGGTCATGGGCGTTCGCGATTACGTAGAAAAAAACCGTTTTCCCAGTGTGCTCTTGGGTTTGTCGGGCGGCATCGATTCGGCCTTGGTCTTGGCCATCGCGGTCGACGCCTTGGGGGCCGATCGCGTGCGCACGGTCATGATGCCCTCGCCGTACACCGCCGACATTTCTTGGATCGATGCCCGCGACATGGCTCAGCGCTTGGGTGTGCGCTACGACGAGATCGGCATCGAGCCGACCTTCTTGGCGTTGCAAGCGGCCTTGGCGCCAGATTTCGCGGGTTTGCCAGCCGACACCACCGAAGAGAATTTGCAGGCCCGCATCCGCGGCACTTTGCTCATGGCTTTGTCCAACAAGTTCGGTGCCTTGGTGCTGACCACGGGCAACAAAAGCGAGATGGCCACGGGCTACTGCACGCTCTACGGCGATATGGCCGGTGGGTTTGCGGTCATCAAAGACGTGCTCAAGACGGCGGTGTTCCGTTTGGCCCGCTGGCGCAACCAGCACGACCCCTTCGGCACCGGCCAACAGCCCATCCCTGAGCGCATCATCACACGGCCACCCAGCGCCGAGTTGCGCCCCGACCAACAAGATCAAGACAGTTTGCCGCCCTACGAGGTGCTCGACGCCATCATTGAGCGCTTCATGGAAAACGACAAAAGTCCCAGCAGCATCGTGGCCGAGGGTTTTGATGCTGAGGCGGTGGCGCAAGTCGTGCGACTCATCCGCATCAACGAATACAAGCGACGCCAAGCACCCATCGGGGTTCGCGTGACCCACCGCAGTTTTGGTAAAGATTGGCGGTACCCCATCACGAATCAATACCGAGCATGAAGTCGGACTTTGTCCCCCGTGGTACATTTTTATTTCAATTCGTTCGCACCTTGGAGTTACTCGCATGAAACAAATCACCGCTGTCATCAAACCGTTCAAGCTCGAAGAGGTGCGAGAAGCCTTGGCCGAACAGGGTGTGACGGGCTTGACGGTGACCGAAGTCAAGGGGTTTGGCCGTCAAAAAGGACACACAGAGCTTTACCGCGGTGCCGAGTACGTGGTGGACTTTTTGCCCAAGGTTAAATTGGAGGTGGTCGTCAAAACCGAAGATGTCGACCGCTGCGTGGAGGCCATCATCAAAGCCGCCCACACGGGCAAGATCGGCGATGGCAAGATTTTCATCACCCCCGTGGAGCGTGTGATTCGCATCCGCACCGGCGAGCAAGACGAATCTGCGGTGTGATCCTCAGGCCCAAGGGCTGATGCCTTCGGGCGCGCAGCCCGCGGCTTGGACCAATTGCTCAGCCAAGTTCTGCACCTCGGTGCTGACCTGTATCAAGTCCATTTGTCCGTCGTTCATGAACCCTTCGCGCACCGAACCGTTCAAGAACATCAGCATCGCGTCGTAATAGCCGCCCAAATTGAGCAGACCCACGGGTTTGTCGTGGTAGCCCAGCTGACGCCAAGTCCAAGCCTCGAAAAATTCCTCAAAAGTGCCAATGCCGCCGGGTAAGGCCAAAAAGGCATCGCTGCGATCGGCCATGATGCGTTTGCGTTCGTGCATGGTCTCGACGATCAAAAGCTCATCGCAGTCATGGTTGGCCCATTCGCGCTCCACCAGTGACCTCGGAATCACGCCAATCACCCGGCCACCCGCATTGCGCGTGGCTTGTGCTGTCAAGCCCATCAAGCCATTGCGACCGCCACCGTAGACCAGTTGACCGCCATGAGTGCCGATCCATTGGCCCAGGGCTTGAGCCGCTACAGCATGTTGAGGGTCCAGTCCGGGACGAGATCCGCAGTAAACGCACAAAGAAAAGTGGGGTGTGCTCATGAGGGTTGGCTTGTCTTTTTGCGTTTCGGCGGCTCGGGCGGTTGGTGGTGCACCAAGCGCGTGCCGGCCCAGGCGTCGTGCCAGAACTGGCGCTCGGGGTGGAAGCGCGCGAGCAAGGCCCACACCAAAACCCAACCGATGGTCAAGACCGTGACCTCACCACCGGGCAAATCGAAGACGTCCCCGGCCGCTAAGGGCGGCAAGAACCAGATCCAAGACACCAGGTAGCGCGCCAAGGCTCGGCCTTGGCTGATGGTGCGACCTTCTCGATCCACCACGCGGATAAACCATGTCTTCATGGCCAAAGTTTGGCCCTTGGACCAAAACCAGGTGAAGTAAATGCCGAACACCAAGAACAAAAACGCCTGTTGCGCATGGCGGTTGTCCAAGGCGTGCCGGGTTTGCGTCAGTGTGGAGAACAAATAACCCGCGATGAAGACCACGCCAAACAGCAACATGCCTTCATAGAGCCAACAAGCCAATCGGCGCGGCAAGGTAGGGGTGACGGCTGGGGTGGGGTGGGAAATATTCGTGTCGCTCATGGCCGCTGATTGTCGCACCGTGCCATAATGCGTACTGCATTTGAAATCAAAACGGCAAACGGGCCAAGGTCCGGCGATTTATTGTTTCGCCCATGTCCATTGGTCTTAAGTCCCGAGTCCGCCCCACAAGGGTTGGCACAAGGGGCACCCAAGGTTTTTCGTTAGAGAAATTCTCAACAGGTTCATCATGGAAATCAACAAAGCTGAAATCGCCAGCGCGGCCGCCGCGTCTGCATCCGCTTCGCACACCGAGTTGCGAGGCGCCGAAATCCTCGTCAAGGCATTGCAAGAAGAGGGCGTGAAATACGTCTGGGGTTACCCCGGCGGCGCTGTTTTGCACATCTACGACGCTGTTTTTAAACAAAACCAGTTCCAACACATTTTGGTGCGTCACGAACAGGCCGCGGTCCACGCGGCCGATGGTTACGCTCGCGCCACCGGTGATGTGGGCGTCTGCCTGGTCACCTCGGGCCCCGGCGCCACGAACGCCGTGACCGGCATCGCCACCGCCTACATGGACAGCATCCCCATGG
>CAZNWS010000180.1:0-3745 GCA_964576495.1 uncultured Hydrogenophaga sp.
CACACCGCGCATGAACGATGAACGGTTGTCGAATTTGCCGACCGACACCTTGGTGCGTGGGCCGGTGTACGCCGTGGTGGCCGCTTCCACTTTTTGCACGGGGACGGTGCGCGAGTTTTCTTGAACACAGCCAGTCATCACGAGGGAAGCCAGGGCAATCAGTGGAATGAATTTCATGGTGGTGAGTACCAAAGTATTGATGTGAGTGGCATCATAAATCAAGCGACGACACCATTGGGCCCGGTGTAAACCCAGACAGACATAATCGGCACACTTTTTAGGGAGAGTACTTGTGGACCTGATGTTGTTGCTCAAAGCCGCCGTGATGGGCGTGGTCGAAGGTTTGACCGAGTTTTTGCCGGTGTCGTCCACGGGGCATTTGATCTTGACGGCGTCTTTGCTCGGCTGGGAGGGCGAGAAGGTCAAGCTGTTCGAGGTGGTGATTCAAACCGGGGCCATCTTGGCCATCGTCTCGTTGTACGCCCAGCGCTTGTGGCAAACGGTGGTGGGCTTGCCCACCCAGCTGCAGGCGCGGCGCTTCACGGTGAACGTGCTGGTCGGTTTTTTCCCAGCGGCCTTGGCCGGGTTTTTGTTCATCGACGTGATCAAGAGCGTGTTGTTTTCGCCCATGGTGGTGGCCTTTGGCTTCATCTCGGGCGGTTTGGTGATTTTGTGGGTCGAGCGTTGGCAACGCTTGGGCGCGAACAGCCCCATCGCCGATGTGGACGCCGTGAGCTGGCGCGATGCTTTGAAGGTGGGTTTGATTCAGTGCACGGCCTTGGTGCCGGGCGTGAGCCGATCCGGTGCGACCATCATCGGCGCCATGTGGCTGGGCTTCAACCGCAAGGTCGCCACCGAGTTCAGCTTTTTCTTGGCCATCCCCATGCTGTTCGGTGCGGCGGCTTACGACCTGTACAAAAACCACGGCTTGCTCAGCACGGACGACATTCCGCTTTTCGCGGTGGGTTTGATCGTGTCTTACCTGTCGGCTTGGGTATGCGTGAAGTGGCTGCTGCGCTTTGTTGGCCAGCACAGCTTCGTGCCCTTTGCCTGGTACCGCATCGCCTTTGGCCTGTTGATCGTGCTCACGGCCCAAGCCGGTTGGGTTGATTGGGCTTCTTGAGCGTCAGCGTTCAAGAGCGCAAGTCCTCGATCACCTCGGCCACCCGCTGCGCTGTCAGCAGCGGTTGCTCCATCGGGAACAGGTGGCTGCCCTCCACCATGCGCAGGCGCTCGGGGCGCGGCCCCACCACCTTGCGCGTCATGCTCATGCCCACTTGGCGCATTTCTTCGGAGTCCGTGCCGCCCACAAAACCCACCGGGCACTGCAGTGGGTGGCGGCGCAAGAGCCGGTCCAGGTTGTGCGGCAGGGTGTTGTAAATGGCGGTTTCCACGTCGCGGTCGAAGTTGAGCACGCGCTGAGGGCCCTTGGGCGTGTCCACGTCGTGGGTGCCGTGTTCGATGTAATCGCGCAGCACCTGGGGGTCCCAGCGGGCAAAGGCTTTTTTGTGTTCAAAGTGCGCCAAGGCTTCTTCGGCGCTGGGCCAGCTGT
This sequence comes from uncultured Hydrogenophaga sp., assembly GCA_964576495.1. Classification (GTDB taxonomy): domain Bacteria; phylum Pseudomonadota; class Gammaproteobacteria; order Burkholderiales; family Burkholderiaceae_C; genus Hydrogenophaga. Next base: position 1,553 of record CAZNWS010000180.1, read on the forward strand.
GGCGACGCGCCCGGCTGACCTTGCCGGGTGAGACCGAGCCCACGAGTTGCGTGTGTTTGGCCAAGGCCACGGCCTTGGCGCGCCAGCCGCCCAGCACGGGCGAATCGAGCAAGACCACACCGGCCACGCCGTGCCCACCCAGCTGGGGGTGTCGCGCCGCGCACATCAGGCTCAAAAAGCCACCCAGCGAATGGCCCACCAGCCAAACGGGCTGTCCGTGTTCTTCGATCTGTGGCGCAGCGAAGTCGGCCAGCTGCTGCACCAAATGCGGCCAGTTACTGGTGACGGGGTAGCGCGGGTCGTGGCCGAACTGTTCGACCGCGCGCACGGCAAAGCCGCGCGCACGCAGGGCGCGAAACAGCACCGAGTAGGTGCTGGCGGGAAAGCTGTTGCCGTGGGAGAAGACGATCACGAGGCGGCCAATTTTTTGAGGGCGTAGAGCTGGTCGAGCGCTTCGCGCGGGCTCAGGGCATCGGGGTCGATGGCTTGCAGCGCGGCCAAGGCGGCGGGCAGTTCGGGGGCTTGGCTGGGCGGTGGCGGGGCGAACAAATCGACCTGCGTTTGGCTGTCTTGTTGCTGCGCCTCTAAGGCGGCCAAGGTGTGGCGGGCGTGTTGCACCACCGCGCTGGGCACACCGGCCAAGCGCGCCACCTGGATGCCGTAGCTGCGGCTGGCCGGGCCGGGCTCGATGTGGTGCAAAAACACGATGCCGGCTTTGCCTGCGCCTTCGACCGCGCTCACGTGCACGTTGACGGCCTCGTGGTGCTGCGCGGGGAATTCGGTGAGCTCAAAGTAGTGCGTGGCGAACAGCGTGAAGGCGCGCAGCTTGTCGTGCAGGTGCGTGGCGATGCCGCTGGCCAAGGCCAGGCCGTCGAGCGTGGAGGTGCCGCGCCCGATCTCGTCCATCAGGACCAAACTGTTGGGCGTGGCGCTGTGCAGGATTTGCGCGGCCTCGGTCATCTCCACCATGAAGGTGGACTGTGCGTTGGCCAGGTCGTCGGTGGCGCCGATGCGGGTGTGGATGGCGTCGATGGGTCCCAAACGGCAAGATTCGGCGGGCACACAACTGCCCATGCTGGCCAAGAGCACGATCACCGCGACTTGGCGCATGTACGTCGACTTGCCGCCCATGTTGGGGCCGGTGATGATTTGCATGCGCTGCTTGGGGCCGAGCACGGTGTCGTTGGCGATGAAACCGCTGCTGCCCAAGCCTTGTGCCGACTGCTCGTTCAATCGCGCTTGCACGACCGGGTGGCGACCGCCCCGGATGTCGATGCAAGGCTCGTTGACGAACTGCGGTTCGCACCAGTTCAGGTTGAGCGCACGCTCGGTCAGGCAACAGGTGGCGTCGAGCGACGAGAGGGCGCGGGCCACACGGGTGAGCGCGTCGATGTGGGTTTGCAGTTGGTCGAGCAGCTGCTCGAACAAAAACTTCTCGCGGGCCAAGGCGCGCTCTTGGGCGCTCAGGGCTTTGTCTTCAAAGGTTTTGAGCTCGGGCGTGATGAAGCGCTCGGCGTTTTTGAGGGTTTGGCGGCGGCGGTAGTCCTCGGGGACTTTGTCCACTTGGCCTTGCGTGACTTCGATGAAAAACCCGTGCACCTTGTTGAACTGCACGCGCAGGTTGGCAATGCCGGTGCGCGCGCGCTCGCGGGTCTCCAAGTCGAGCAAAAAACCGTCGCAATTGGTTTGGATGGCGCGCAGCTCGTCGAGCTCGGCGTCAAAGCCGTGGTTGATGACACCCCCGTCGCGCACCAGGGCCGCCGGTTCGGGCAACAAGGCCGCCTGCAGCAAGGCCGCGCAATCGGTGGGGGGCAACAGGTCTTGGGCCCAGCTCTGCAGTTGGCTGGACGCGGCGGTGTCAGGCGACTGCGCCAGTTGGGCGGCCAAACCTTCGCAGCGCACCAAGGTGTGGGCCAAGCCCACCAGTTCGCGCGGTCGCACTTGGCGCAGCGCGATGCGCGCGGTGATGCGCTCCACATCGCTCGCGCCTTGCAGCTGCTGGCGCAGGCCGTTCCACAAACCGCCGCGCAAAGCGCGTATGGCTTGTAAGCGCTCGCGCGCCGTGTTGCGCTCGCGCTCGGGTTGCAGCAACCAGCTGCGCAAGCGGCGGCTGCCCATGCCGGTGCAGCAGGTGTCGAGCACCGACAAGAGCGTGGGGCTGGTCTCGCCGCGCAGGGTGTGGGTGAGCTCCAA
>CAZNWS010000181.1:0-3740 GCA_964576495.1 uncultured Hydrogenophaga sp.
CACACCACCGCCCACCGTGAGCGGGATAAAGACCTGGCTGGCCACGGCTTCGATGATGTGCAAGATCACGTCGCGCCCGTCGCTGGTGGCGGTGATGTCGAGGAAAGTGAGTTCGTCAGCGCCCTGCTCGTTGTAGCGGGCGGCGATTTCCACCGGGTCTCCTGCATCCCGCAGATCCACAAAATTGACGCCCTTGACCACGCGACCACCGGTCACGTCCAGGCAAGGGATGATGCGTTTGGCGAGCATGGGTCTCAGCCGTTGAGCTCGTCGGCCAAGCGTTGGCCGGCTTCGAAGTCGAGGTCGCCGGTGTAGATGGAGCGGCCGCAGATCACACCTTCCACGCCCTCGTCTTCGACCGCGCACAGCTGGCGAATGTCCTCCAAATTGGACAAGCCGCCAGAAGCGATCACGGGGATGGACAGGGCTTGCGCGAGCTTGACCGTGGCTTCGATGTTGATGCCGCTGAGCATGCCGTCGCGGCCGATGTCGGTGTAGATGATGGATTCCACACCGTAGTCTTCGAACTTCTTGCCCAAATCAACGACCTCGTGGCCGGTGAGTTTGCTCCAACCGTCGGTGGCGACTTTGCCGTCTTTGGCGTCGAGCCCCACGATGATGTGGCCGCCGAACGCGGTGCAAGCATCTTGCAAAAAGCCGGGGTTCTTCACCGCGGCGGTGCCGATGATGACGTAGCGCAAACCGGCGTCCAGGTAGCGCTCGATGGTGTCGAGGTCGCGGATGCCGCCACCGAGTTGCACGTCCACTTCGCTGCCCACGTCTTTGAGGATCTTGCGGATGGCGGCTTCGTTCTTGGGCTTGCCCGCAAAGGCGCCGTTGAGGTCAACCAAGTGCACGCGGCGCGCGCCTTTGTTCACCCAACCACGGGCCACGGCCGCGGGGTCTTCGCCAAACACGGTGGTTTGATCCATATCGCCCTGCTTGAGGCGAACGCATTGGCCGTCTTTCAAATCAATGGCAGGAATCAGCAGCATGGTCGAGGTGGTCAGTGAAAGGTGAAACAGAAACGGAACTCAAGGGTTCCAGTGGAGGAAATTGCGGAACAAGGCCAAGCCGTGGTCCGCGCTTTTTTCGGGGTGAAACTGGGTGGCAAACCAACGGTCGCGCGCGATGGCGCTGGCGAATCGCCCGCCGTAGTCGGTCTCGCCCACCGCGTGTTGCGGGTCTTGCGGTTGGGCGTAAAAGCTGTGCACAAAATAAAAGTAGGTCCCGTCGGGGATGCCTTCCCACAAAGCGTGCGATGGGCCACGGCCAAGTTGGTGGTGCACGCGGTTCCAGCCCATTTGGGGCACCTTGAACCGGCTGCCATCGGCTTGGCGTTGGCCTGCCACATCGAAACGTTTGACCTCACCGGCCATCAAACCCAAGCCCTCACAAGGGCCCTCTTCGCTGCGTTCGAGCAGCATTTGCATGCCCACGCACACGCCGAACAGCGGCTTGTGGGCAGCGGCGTGCAGCACGGCGGCTTTCAAACCGCTGGCGTGCAGTTCGCGCATGCAGTCGGCCATGTGACCTTGGCCGGGCAGCACCACACGATCGGCGTCCATGACCACCGCGGGGTCTTGGGTCAGGCGAACGGTGAAACCTGTGTTCGCGGCCGCGTGTTCCACCGCTTGGGAGACCGAGCGCAAATTGCCACTGCCGTAGTCCACCACGGCCACCAGTTTGCTGTTCATCGCAGGTGAATGCTCAGAGTGAGCCTTTGGTCGAGGGAATGGTGTTGCCCATGCGGGGGTCGCGCTCCAGCGCCATGCGAACGGCGCGGGCAAAGGCCTTGAACACCGTTTCGGCTTGGTGGTGCGCGTTGTCGCCCTTGAGGTTGTCGATGTGCAAGGTCACGCCCGCGTGGTTGACGAAACCTTGGAAAAACTCATAGGCCAGCTGCGTGTCAAACGCACCGACCATACCGCTCTTGAAGGGCACGTCCATGTGCAAACCGGGGCGGCCGGAAAAGTCCACCACCACGCGCGAAAGCGCTTCGTCCAAAGGCACGTAAGCGTGACCGTACCGGCGGATGCCTTTTTTGTCGCCCACGGCCTGCGCAAACGCTTGACCCAGGGTGATGCCCACGTCTTCCACGGTGTGATGGCCGTCGATGTGCAAGTCGCCATCGGCGTGGATGTGCAAGTCGATCAGGCCGTGGCGCGCGATTTGGTCGAGCATGTGGTCAAAAAAACCAATGCCGGTGTGCAAATCGGCAGTGCCGTTGCCGTCCAAGTTCACGCGGATGCGGATCTTGGTTTCAGCGGTGTTGCGGGTGACATCGGCCACGCGGTCGGCGCAAGCCGGGGTGTCGGGGGTCAGGGTGGTCATAAGCAGTGTTGCAAAGCGCTGAGAAGCTGTTGGTTTTCGCTGGGGGTTCCCACCGTCAAACGCAAGCAATTGCGCAGCAATGGGTGCATTTTAGAAACATTCTTGACCAGAATGCCAGCGGCCTTCAATTGCTCAAAAACCCGGGTGGCGGCAGCGTCGTCGTGTTCGTCGCGCGCGGGCCAACGCACCAAGACCATATTGGCCTCGCTTTTGAAAGCGCGCACACCTTTGAGTTGCACCAAACCGGCCAAAAGCACACCGCGCTGGGCCCGGATCTCGGCGGCTTGCTCGGCGAAGGCCGAGGCGTGCTCCAGCGCAAACAAGGCGCACTCGGTGTTGAGCACGCTCACGTTGTAGGGCGGGCGCACCTTGTCGATCTCGGCGATCAAAGGCGCAGCGCCCACCATGTACCCCAGACGCACACCGGCCAAACCGAATTTGGAGAGCGTGCGCATGAGCAAGACGTGGGCGTTGGCCTCGGGCTGGGCGCGGATCTCGTCGAGCCACGTCGCGCTGGAGAAGGGCTGGTAGGCCTCATCGACCACCACCAAGCCGCCCACGGCCGCCACGGCGGCCACGAGTCGGCGCATCACGGGCGCCGACCACAGATTGGCCGTGGGGTTGTTGGGGTAGGCCAAGTAGGTGATGGCGGGACGGTGCTGCGCGATCGCCGCGAGCATGGCGGCTTCATCGAGCTCAAAGTCTTCGGTCAGCGGCACGCTGTGGTAGCTCAGGCCTTGGAGTTGTGCGCTCATGGCGTACATCACAAAACCGGGCTCAGGCGCCAAAACGCTTGCGCCCGGTCGATCACAGGCCAAAGCCAACAAAGCGATCAACTCGTCCGAGCCGTTGCCCAGCATCAGCGAACAGCCAGCAGGCAAGTCCACGCTGCGGGCCAAGGCGTCTTTCAAGGCGTTGACGCGGTTGCCGGGGTAACGGTTGATGGCCACCGCACCCAAGCGCGCACCCAGCGCGGCTTGCAGAGCGACCGGCAAGGTGAAGGGGTTTTCCATGGCGTCGAGCTTGACCATGCCGGTGGCGTCTTGCACCGCGTAGGCGTGCATCGACTGCACATCGTCTCGGATGCGCGCCAAAGCGCTGTTCAGGGCTGTGCTCATGGCTGCTCCCGCATGGGCGGCACGGGGTTCAAGCGCAGTTCGGCGGCGCGGGCGTGGGCCTGCAGGCCTTCGCCATAGGCCAGCTCGGCGGCGATACGGCCCAAACTCTGTGCGCCCTGCTCGCTCACCTCGATCAAGCTGCTGCGTTTTTGGAAGTCGTACACGCCCAGGGGTGAGCTGAAGCGTGCCGTGCCGCTGGTGGGCAAGACGTGGTTGGGGCCAGCGCAATAGTCGCCCAGCGATTCGCTGGTGTAAGCGCCCAAAAAGATGGCGCCGGCGTGCACCAAG
>CAZNWS010000182.1:0-3659 GCA_964576495.1 uncultured Hydrogenophaga sp.
GATGTGTTCGCGCAAATAAGCAGAGGAATCCATGGCAGGGCCTGTGACAAAACTCAACCGGGCCATTATGGCCTGTGGATATCGGATAATTTGCGCATGGTCACACGCCCCTCTTCCCGCTTTGACGCCCAGCGAGCCATTGCTCTGGCCCAAGACACCTTGAGCATCGAGGCGCAAGCCCTGACCACCATGGCGGGCCGTGTGGGTGATGAGTTTGTCAAAGCCACCGAACTGATCTTGGCCTGCACGGGCCGCGTGGTCGTGACTGGCATGGGTAAAAGCGGCCATGTGGGCCGCAAGATCACCGCCACCTTGGCCTCCACCGGGACACCCGCGATGTTCATGCACCCGGCCGAAGCCAGCCACGGCGATTTGGGCATGATCACCGCTGCCGACGTGGTGCTGGCGATCAGCAACAGTGGCGAGAGCGAAGAACTCACGGCCATCTTGCCGCTCATCAAGCGCATGGGCGTGCCCATGATCGCCATGACCGGTCGCCGCCAATCGGCCTTGGGCCGACACGCCGACGTGGTGCTCGACACCTCGGTCGACAAAGAAGCCTGCCCACACAACCTCGCTCCGACCGCCAGCACCACGGCGCAGTTGGCCATGGGCGATGCCTTGGCCGTGTCGCTCCTCGATGCGCGCGGCTTCAAGGCCGACGACTTTGCCCGCTCGCACCCCGGCGGGGCCTTGGGCCGCAAATTGTTGACCTTGGTGAGCGATGTCATGCGCAGCGGTGTTGATGTGCCCAAGGTGGCGCCCGACGCCAAGTTGATGGCGCTCATGAAAGAAATCAGCGCCAAAGGTTTGGGCGCTTGCGCCATCGTCGATGCGCAAGACCGCATCGTGGGCATCTTCACCGACGGCGATTTGCGCCGCCTGATCGAACAAGGCACGCACCGAGATTTGCGCGAGCTATCGGCCGCCGACGTGATGAAGGTGCAGCCGCGCACCGTGCGTGCCGATGCCTTGGCGGTCGAGGCCGCCGACCTGATGGAAGCGCACCGCGTGACCAGTGTTTTGGTGGTCAACGCCGAAGGCCAGTTGTGCGGCGCGCTCAACAGCAACGACTTGATGCGGGCCAAAGTCATATGAGCAACCCCCTGCCCACACTCAACCCCGTGGTCTCATTCGACGCCGTGTTGCTGCGGCGCGCCCAAGCGGTGCGCGTGGTGTTTTTTGACGTGGACGGCGTGCTCACGGATGGGGGCTTGCTGTTCAGTGACCAAGGCGAAACCCTCAAGCGGTTCAACACCTTGGACGGTCACGGCATCAAGTTGCTGCAACGCGCGGGCATCACGCCCGCGGTGGTGACGGGCCGAGACAGTGCGCCGTTGCGCGAGCGTTTGCGTGCCTTGGGCGTGACACATGCGCGATTTGGTACCGAAGACAAGCGTCCCGCGGCTGAGGCCATCTTGGCCGAGCTGGGCTTGGACTGGGCGCAAGCCGCGGCCATGGGCGACGATTGGCCCGACCTACCCATGATGCGCCGTGCCGCCTTGGCTTGCGCCCCGATCAACGCACACGCCGAGGTGGTGGCGCAAGCACACTGGGTCACGCCACGCAGCGGTGGCAACGGTGCGGTGCGCGACCTGTGCGATTTGCTCATGGTGGCCACGGGCGCCTACGCGGGTTTGTTGCAGGAATACGGCGCGTGAACCGGTGGATTCGTTTGGGCCTGGACCGGTTGACCGGTTATTTGCCCATGTTGTTCATGGCTTTTTTGGCGGCAGCCACTTACGCTTTGTTGCAAGCCACGCCCGAACCCGAAGCGCCGCGTGTTGAGCGCCCCGTGTCCTCCGAGCCCGATTTCTTCATGCGCGATTTTTCGGTGCGCTCGTTCGCGCCCAATGGCCGTTTGCGCACGGAATTGTTTGGTCGCGAAGGTCGTCACCGCCCCGACACCGACTCGATTGAAATTGATCAAGCCCGTGTGATGTTGATCGATGAGGTGGGCGCGGTCACCAATGCCACAGCCCAGATGATCACCAGCAACAGCGAAAACAACCAGTTTGATTTGACCGGCAACGCCGTGGTTGTGCGCAAAGGTGTGAACACCGAGGGTGAACCCGCAACCCCGGTTCGTTTTGAGAGCGAATTTCTGCGCATTTACACCGAACCTTCCCGCTTGTTTTCTGATCAGGCGGTGCTCATCTTGCGTGGCAACGACCGCATTGCCGCCAAGGGTTTGGACTACTCGAGCGAACAAGAGCAGGTGGTGTTTTCGGGGCGCGTGAAAGTGGAATTGGTGCCTCAAAAAGAGCCCGTCGGAACGCCTTGATGGGTCAAGTGCTCAAGAAAAAAGCCCCACGGTGATCCGAGGGGCTTTTTTTCGGGTGACTGAGCCGCAGCTCAGTCGGGGGATGGGCGATCAATAACCGCCGCGGCCACCGCCACCGCCTTCACGACGGCCACCGCCACCGTAGGGGCTGCGGAAGCCACCGTCGTTGCCACCACCAAAGCCGCCACCGCCGAAGCCACCTTCGCGACGACCGCCGCCGAAGCCGCCAGTGCGGGGAGGACGGGGTTCCATGGGACGAGCTTCGTTCACGACGAGGCTGCGGCCACCCAAAGATTGGCCATTCATGCCTTCGATCGCGGCTTGTGCTTCAGCGTCGCTGCCCATTTCCACAAAGCCAAAGCCTTTGGAGCGGCCGGTGTCACGTTCCATCATGACTTTGGCGCTGTTGACAGCACCGAAATCGCTGAAAGCTTGTTGCAGATCGTCGTCGCGCACGGTGTATGGCAGATTGCCAACGTACAGTTTGTTGCCCATCTAGGGACTCCTCAAAACACACATAAAAATAGCGATGGGGCCCCGGTAGCACAACAAAAACTGGTTTGACGCTGTCGCACGCGAAACTGACCGATCACCTGACATGCAAGGTCATTAGACGCTCGCCAGCGCATTATGCTCTGAATGCCTTGTTGCTAGTAACTTTTTCATTTTTGCAAGCTTGGGACCTTGGGGGTGATGTTGAATAACAACACTTCTAGGTAAAAGCCCTTGGCCTATACTGGGACACGCGCCGATTTGATCCGAATTGCGGGCGCGTTTAAAAATGCCGCTAAAGAAGAGACCCCGGTCTCGCTGGCAGCGGCACCGGGTTTTTTGTTTCAGGACCTCGCTCGACGAGGAAAGCTCAAGTGATCGTCACGCCCCGAACGTACCGATTTGACCAAGCCCTGCCCTTGCGCAGTGGCGCGGTGTTGCCTGCTTATGAGCTGGTGGTGGAAACCTACGGCGAGCTCAACGCGGACAAGTCCAATGCGGTGTTGATTTGTCATGCCCTCAATGCATCGCACCACGTGGCCGGTCGGCACGCCGACGCGCAAGGCCAGCCCATCCCTCGCAGCGAAGGCTGGTGGGACAACATGATTGGGCCAGGCAAGCCTGTGGACACCAACCGCTGGTTCGTCATTGGCGTGAACAATTTGGGCTCGTGCTTCGGTTCGACGGGCCCGACCCACACCAACCCCGCCACCGGCCAGCCTTGGGGCGCCGACTTTCCCGTGGTGACGGTGGAAGACTGGGTCAACGCCCAAGCCCGTTTGCTCGATGCCATGGGCATTCAAACTTTGGCGGCCGTCATGGGCGGCAGCTTGGGCGGCATGCAAACTTTGTCGTGGACCTTGCAATACCCCGAACGCGTCAA
>CAZNWS010000183.1:0-3659 GCA_964576495.1 uncultured Hydrogenophaga sp.
GCACCATCGCCGACCTCATCGAACACCGCAGCCGCACCGAATCGCTGGTCAAAAAAGTGGCCACGCGCACCCTGACCACCGCCCACGGCGTGTTCACCGCCAACGCTTACCAAGACGCCACCAGCGGTGGTGTTCACTTGGCTTTGATCAAAGGCATTTGGAAGCCCGACCAATCGATCTTGGCCCGCGTGCACGAACCTCTTTCGGTGCTCGATGCGCTCGAAACGCAGCGGCCCATGCACTCATGGCCACTGGACACCGCCTTGGCCCGCATCGAACACGAGGGTGCCGGTGTGGTCGTGCTGCTCAATTGCGGTGAGAGTGGCGAGCAACTGCTGGCGCAATTCGATGGCACGGCTCGTTCGGCCCATGGTCCTGAACGTGGCCGCATGGACCTGCGAAGCTACGGTGTGGGCGCGCAAATTTTGCGTGACTGCGGCGTGGTCAAGATGCGCCTGATGGGCACCCCACGCCGCATGCCCAGCATGACCGGCTACGGTTTGGAAATCACGGGCTACCTCAGCCCCGATGCATGATCTTTTTTTGAGAACGGAACGACCCATGTTTGGCGCCCAACAAGGCAAATCTACCCACACCGATGGCAGCAAGCTGCGCATCGGTATCGTGCAGGCCCGATTCAACGAGGACATCACCAACGCCCTGTTTTCTGCCTGCCACAGCGAACTCTTGGCCTTGGGCGTGAACGCCAAAAACATCGAACACGTGACCGTGCCCGGTGCCTTGGAGGTGCCCCTGGCCTTACAAGCCATGGCCGAGCGCGACGATTTCGACGCCCTCATCGCCTTGGGTTGCATCATCCGCGGCGAAACCTACCACTTCGAGCTCGTGGCCAACGAATCGGGGGCGGGCGTGACCCGCATTGGTCTGGACCATCACCTGCCGATCGCCAACGCGATCCTGACCACCGAAAACTTGGAACAGGCCGTGGCACGCCAAACCGACAAAGGCCGTGACGCGGCCCGTGTGGCCGTCGAAATGGCTCACATCCTTGAGAACCTGAGCTGACCCATGACCGCTGCCCCTGCCCCGAAAACCCCACGCAAAGCCGCTGACAAATCTCCGCGCACCCGGGCCCGCGAATTTGCGTTGCAAGCGCTCTACCAACACATCGTCGGACGCAACCCCAGCGATGATATCGACGCCTTCACCCGCGATCTGGCAGGCTTTCACAAAGCCGACAGCGTGCACTTCGACGCCTTGTTGCACGGTTGCATCGCCCAAGCCAACGATCTGGATGCGCTCATCCAACCGCTGCTCGACCGACCTTTGAACGAACTCTCGCCCATCGAGCGTGGGGTGTTGTGGATCGGCTGTTATGAGTTTCAGCACTGCCCCGACGTGCCTTGGCGCGTGGTGCTCAACGAGGCCATCGAGCTGGCCAAATCCTTCGGCGGGACCGACGGACACAAATACGTCAACGGCGTCTTGCACCAACTTGCCGATCGCTTGCGTCCCCTGGAAGTGCAGGCCAACACCCGCGCATGAAGCTCTCGCAGCGCGCTCAACGGGTGGCGCCGTTCTATGTGATGGAACTGGCCAAAGCCGCCAGCGACATGCAAGCGCGCGCACGCCCCGGTGATGCGCCCATGATCGCCCTGAACATCGGTGAGCCCGACTTCACCGCTCCGCCCTTGGTGCAAGCCGCCGCCCAGCGCGCCATCGCTCAAGGTCTGACCCAATACACCCCAGCCACCGGCCTGCCCGCACTGCGCGAAGCCATCAGCCGCTGGTACACCACGCGGTGGGGCGTGTCCGTTGACCCCGCGCGCATCATCGTCACCGCTGGTGCCTCGGCCGCGCTGCAATTGGCCTGTTTGGCGCTCATCGATGAGGGCGACGAGGTCCTCATGCCGGATCCCTGCTACCCCTGCAACCGCCAATTCGTGCAAGCCGCGGGCGGCCAGCCGGTGCTGCTGCCCTGCGGTCCCGAACAACGCTTTCAGCTCAGTACCGACAATGTCACGGCTGCCTGGGGAAACGCCACGAGGGGTGTGTTGCTGGCCTCGCCATCCAACCCCACCGGCACCTCCATCGACCGCGAGACCTTGCACGGCATCGCCCAGGCCGTGCGCGAACGCGGCGGCGTGACCATCGTCGACGAGATCTACCTGGGCCTGAGCTTTGACGAACGCTTTGGCCACAGCGCGCTGGCCTTGCCCAACGGCTTGGGCGAAGGCGTCATCAGCGTCAACAGCTTCTCAAAATACTTCAACATGACCGGTTGGCGCTTGGGCTGGTTGGTCGTGCCGCCCGCCTTGGTCGCCCCCATCGAGCGCTTGGCACAAAACCTCTTCATTTGCGCCAGCACCGTCGCCCAACACGCCGCCTTGGCTTGTTTCGAGCCCGAGAGCTTGGTCATTTACGAACATCGACGGGCCGAATTCAAAGCGCGTCGCGACTATTTCATCCCCGAACTGCAACGCCTAGGACTGCAAGTACCGGTCATGCCCGATGGCGCGTTTTACGCTTGGGCCGATGTCAGCGATTGGTGTGAACGCTGGGGGTTACCGCTCGCCAGCGAAAACGGGCAAATCAACCCCACCGGCGGCAGCTGGGCCTTGTCGCTGGCCCTGATGGAGCGTTGCGCCTTGGCCACCACGCCGGGCCGTGACTTTGGCGTGCACGAACCCGGGCGCTACCTGCGGTTTTCTACCGCCAACGCCATGGACCAACTCAAAACCACCATCGAACGACTGGAGCAAGCCCGATGAGCGACTCGGCAAACGTGTTTCATTGGCCGGTGCGCATCTACTGGGAAGACACCGACGCCGGTGGCATCGTCTTCTACGCCAATTACCTGAAGTTTTTTGAACGCGCCCGTACCGAATGGCTGCGTCACCTGGGCATCAACCAACAAAGCTTGCGCGAGACCACTGGCGGTATGTTCGTGGTCAGCGCCAGCCAAGTGAATTATTGGCGTCCGGCCAAACTCGATGACGTGTTGCAGGTCAGCGCGCAAATCAGCGATATGGCCAGGGCGTCGATGACCATCCATCAAGCCGCCCACCGCGCAGACCCCGTCCACGGTGATGTTCGCTTATGTGAAGGCAACATCCGCATTGGCTGGGTCAACGCCCAAACCTTGCGCCCCGAACGAATTCCCAACAGTGTGGTCGCGGCCATTGCAGGCACCCGCTGAACTTTTTTCCACCCAGCCATTCAGACAAACCATGACCCACGATTTCTCCATCGTCACATTGATGCTCAACGCCAGTTGGGTAGTCCAAGCAGTTGTGTTGCTCCTGATTTCGGTTTCCATCATCAGCTGGGCCGCTATTTTTCGAAAAATCTCCACATTGCGCCAGGTTCACCAAGACGATGAGGCTTTCGAACGTGAGTTTTGGTCGGGCACCAGTTTGAACGACCTCTACAGCGCCGCGCACCAGCGCGGCCGGGATAGCGGCCCAATGGAGCGAATTTTCGCAGGCGGCATGCGCGAGTACGCCAAGCTGCGCGAACGTCGCATCAGCGACCCCTCGGCTTTGCTCGATGGCGCCCGTCGCGCCATGCGAGCGGCTTTACAACGCGAGATCGATTCATTGGAAGTCAACCTCTCCTTTCTGGGTTCGGTGGGTTCGGTCTCGCCCTATGTGGGTTTGTTTGGCACTGTCTGGGGCATCATGCACGCCTTCACCGGC
>CAZNWS010000184.1:0-3634 GCA_964576495.1 uncultured Hydrogenophaga sp.
GGTGGGCGGGTTGGTTCTCTTCGTGGTTGGTGTTGCTCACGAACACGCTGGAGAGACGGTCAAAGCTGATCACGCCGTCGGGCTTGGGGTAGCTGATTTACGGCATTTCGGCCGCGGGACGCAGGCGCTGGTGGTCGGCCTCGGTGCGGTGGATGGTCCAAGGCGCGGCTTTCAGGCCAAGCTTGGGCAGCAGCCACTGTTCGATGCCGGTCATGAGCGCACCCACGGTGTTGCCCTTTTTGAACCACTGTTTGAAGTTCTTCGAGCCTTGGAGCTCGGTGTGCAGCCAACTGGCTTCGAACGCCTTGGGGTAGGCGTTGAGCACGTCGTTGGCGCGGCCGGCTTGCAAAGCTTCAAACGCGGCTTCGGCGCACAACATGCCGGTTTTGATGGCCGCATGGCTGCCTTTGATGCGCGCGGCGTTGAGGTAGCCGGCTTCGCAGCCCACCAAGGCGCCACCGGGGAAGGCGGTTTGTGGCAAGCTCAAGATGCCGCCAGCCGTGATGGCGCGCGCCCCGTAGCCGATGCGTTTGCCGCCTTCGATGTGGGCGCGGATGGCGGGGTGGGTTTTCCAGCGCTGCATTTCTTCAAAGGGCGACAACCAGGGGTTTTGGTAGTCCAAGCCGGTCACAAAGCCCAGGGTGACGCGGTTGCCTTCGAGGTGGTACAGAAAACCGCCGCCGTAGGTGGCGTTGTCCATGGGCCAGCCGGCGGTGTGCACAACCTTGCCCGGCTGGGCTTTGTCGGCGGGGATTTCCCAAAGTTCTTTGATGCCCAAGGCGTAGCTCTGGGGGTCTTTGCCCTCGTCGAGTTTGAAGCGTTCGATGAGTTGTTTGCCCAAATGGCCGCGGGCACCTTCGGCGAACACGGTGTATTTGGCGCGCAGCTCCATGCCCAACTGGAAATGGGCGGTGGGCTCGCCGTCCTTGCCCAAACCTTGGTGGCCCGTGGCCACGCCGATGACCGCGCCGTCTTCGGCGTACAAGACTTCAGACGCCGTGAAACCGGGGAATATTTCCACGCCCAAGGCTTCGGCTTGTTCGCCCAGCCATTGGGTCACTGCCCCCAAACTGATGACGTAGTTGCCGGTGTTGTGGAAACAGTCGGGCACCAACCAGTCGGGGGTGCGGGTGGCGCTGTCGGGTTTGAGGAAGAGCACGTCGTCGCTGGTGACGGGCTGCTTGAGCGGTGCGCCGCGTTCTTTCCAATCGGGGAAGAGCTCGGTGATGGCGCGCGGGTCCATGACCGCACCCGACAAAATGTGCGCGCCGGGCTCGGAGCCTTTTTCCAACACACAGACGTTGACCTCTTGGCCGCGTTCGGTGGCGAGTTGTTTCAGGCGAATGGCGGTGGACAAACCCGCCGGGCCGCCACCGACGACGACGACGTCGTATTCCATGGATTCGCGGGGGCCGTAGGTGCTCAGGAGTTCTTGTGGGCTCATGGTGTTGCTGTATCGGGTGTAGTCGATGTGACATTCATTCTAGTGGGGCTTGACGCACAATCTGGGGTCCCCCGGCGCAGCTGGGGTATTCACCCATGGGAGTTCTTGAGATGGCATACGCAATCGATTTGTCGGGTCGCGTGGCCCTGGTCACCGGTGCCTCGGGTGGTTTGGGCGAACGGTTTGCGAGCACCTTGGCTGGGGCGGGTGCCCGCGTGGTCTTGGCTGGGCGGCGCACCGACCGTCTCCAGGCGGTGTCCGAACGCATCGTGGCCCGCGGCGGGCAGGCCCATGTGGTGACGATGGACGTGACGGATGTGGCGTCCATTGACGCGGCGGTGGCTTCGGCCGAGGCACAAGCAGGCCCTGTGGATGTGTTGGTCAACAACTCGGGCGTGAGCGCCACGCACCGCGTGCAATCCGTCACCGAAGCCGAATACGACCGCATCATGAACACCAACACGCGGGGCTCGTTTTTCGTGGCGCAAGCCGTGGGTCGTCGCATGGTGGCGCGGGCGCAGCAGCAACCTTCGGCTTTGCCCCATGGCGGGCGCATCGTGAACATTGCCTCGGTGGTGGGGCTCAAGCCTTTTGCGCAAGTCAGTGTCTACAGCATGAGCA
Organism: uncultured Hydrogenophaga sp.; assembly: GCA_964576495.1. GTDB lineage: Bacteria > Pseudomonadota > Gammaproteobacteria > Burkholderiales > Burkholderiaceae_C > Hydrogenophaga. The sequence continues at coordinate 2,066 of CAZNWS010000184.1, forward strand.
AGGCCGCGGTGATTCACATGACCAAGGCCATGGCCTTGGAGTGGGGGCGTTTTGGCATCAACGTCAACGCGATTTGCCCGGGCTACATCGACACCGACATGAACCACGACTACTTGCAAACCGAGGCGGGTCGCAAGTTGGTGAGCCTCTTGCCGCGTCAGCGCGTGGGCGAGCCCGCCGATCTGGACGCTTTGCTGGTGCTGCTGTGTTCGGATCAGAGCCGCTTCATCCAAGGTGCGGTGATGTCGGCCGACGACGGATTGGCTTTGTGAAGCATGGGCTCTGAAGACACCATTCAAAACAACATGGCCGTGGGCATCGCGGCCGGTTTGGGCGCGGGTGCGTTTTGGGGCATGACCTTCGTGGCCCCGCTGGTCGTCGATGGCTTCACACCGCTGGACTTCACGGTGGGTCGTTTTGTGGCCTGCGGTTTGTTTGCGGTGGCTTGGTTGGCGTGGGTGCACACGCGATCGGCTTGGCAAGGTCGACCAGCCACGTGGCCCACCGGGGCCCAAATGGCTGCAGCGCTGGGCTTGAGCATCTTGGGCTACACCGGTTATTACTGGCTGCTGGTGTTGGCCATTGAAGACGCCGGGGCGGCTTTGCCGGTGCTCATCATCGGCACCATTCCCCTGTGGATCATGTTGCTGGGCAAGCCCCAAGGTTTGCGTTGGCGTCACCTTCTGCCCGGCATGGCCCTGACCGCCGCGGGCATGGCACTGATGATGCAAGTCACCGCCAGCGAAGGCGAATGGGTGAGCGGGCAGGGCGATTGGCGCCGTGGCGTGGCCTTTGGCGTGGCCGCCATGGTGAGCTGGACGGCCTTTGGCTTGCTCAACGCACGTTGGCTCAAGCACCACCCCGAGGTCAACTCCACCGTCTGGGCCAACTGGCTGGGCGTGGCGGCGGGCTTGGGCGCGCTGTTGATGGGGTGGGGCGTGGGTGCGGTGTCCGATGCGCCCGCCACGCCGATGTGGGCGCGCGAGGGTTGGGGCCTGTTCGTGGTGGTCTGCTCCATCACGGGCATCGGTTCGGCGTGGATCGCGGCGGTGCTGTGGAACATGGCCTGCCGGCGCTTGCCCGAGAGCTTGGCCGGTCAGCTCATCGTGAGCGAGACCGTGTTTGGTTTGCTCTATGCTTTTGCATGGTCGGGCCAGTGGCCGGCGGCCATGCAGGCCTTGGCCGCTGTGTTGTTTGTTTTGGGCATCCTGGCGTCGATCCGGGCCCACCGTTAAAACCAAAGGAATTTGCCATGCGCATGACACTGCCCGAAAACAAAAAATTGGTGCACACCATGGTCATCCCCATCCGTTGGGGCGACATGGATGCCATGGGCCATGTGAACAACACCACCTATTTCCGCTACTTGGAGACCATTCGCATCGAGTGGATGCAAGCCATCCAATGCGCGCCCACGCCCAAGGGCGAAGGTCCTGTCATCGTCAACGCGTTTTGCAATTTCTACAAACAGCTCGAATTTCCCGGCAATGTGCTGGCCAAGATGTACGTCAGCGACCCCGGCCGCAGCAGCTTTGAGAGCTGGTGCACCCTGAGCCGCACCGATGATCC
>CAZNWS010000185.1:0-3609 GCA_964576495.1 uncultured Hydrogenophaga sp.
GCCAAGATTTACAGCAACCCCATGCTGCCCTTGGGTCAAATGCCCATGGCGCATCGCATTTCAGCCGCTTACGAATTGATGCACCGCCTGGGCAAAGACTACGTTAAACCAGCCTTTGGCATCCAATCCATCGAGGTCGATGGCAAAGACATTGCCATCCATGAGCGCATCGAAATCGACAAGCCTTTTTGCGAACTGCGCCGTTTCAAGCGCTTCACCGATGACGTCGACACGCTGACGATGCTCAAAGCCCAACCCGTGGTGCTGATTGTGGCGCCTTTGTCCGGCCATTACGCCACCCTGTTGCGCGACACCGTGCGCACCATGCTCCAAGACCACAAGGTGTACATCACCGATTGGAAGAATGCGCGATTGGTCCCTCTGTCTGAGGGCGACTTCCACTTGGATGACTACGTTAACTATGTCCAAGAGTTCATTCGCTACTTGCAAGGCCGTTACGGCAACTGTCATGTGATGAGCGTCTGCCAACCCACCGTTCCCGTGCTGGCCGCGGTATCTTTGATGGCCAGTCGAGGAGAAACCACCCCTCTGAGCATGACCATGATGGGAGGCCCCATCGATGCTCGCAAAACCCCCACGGCCGTGAACAACATGGCCACCCAGCGCAGTCTGGATTGGTTTGAAAACAACGTGATTTTCCGTGTGCCACCCAACTTCCCTGGCGAAGGTCGACGTGTCTACCCAGGCTTCTTGCAACACACAGGTTTTGTGGCGATGAACCCCGATCGCCACGTCAGCAGCCATTACGACTACTTCCAAAACCTCATCAAAGGCGATGACTCCAGCGCCGAGAGTCACCGTCAGTTCTATGACGAGTACAACGCCGTGCTCGACATGGACGCAAACTATTACCTAGAAACCATCGCAACCGTCTTTCAAGACTTTAAGTTGGTCAACGACTCGTGGGACGTTGTCAACGAGAAAGGCAAGACCGAACACGTCAGCCCACAAGACATCCGCACAACCGCTTTGTTGACGGTAGAGGGCGAACTTGATGACATCTCGGGCGCGGGCCAAACCGCTGCCGCGCACGGCTTGTGCAAAGGCATTCCTGCCGCCAAGCATCAGCACTACGAGGTGCAAGGTGCAGGTCACTACGGCATTTTTTCTGGCCGTCGTTGGCGCGACATGGTCTATCCAGTGGTCAAGGCCTTCATCATGGCCAACCAGGGTATGAAAACCGTCGCGGCCAAAGCCCCTCGCGCTACAGCCAAGGTGGTTCCCACGAAAACGACCCGTCGTCGCGCCGCCTGAACCTGTCCACCCTATGCCTGTGATGTCGCTGGTCGACAGCATCGACGCGGCCTTGCCACAGACCCAGTGCACGCGTTGTGGCTATCCCGATTGCCGCGCTTACGCCCAAGCCGTGGCTTTGGGCAATGCGGCCATCAACCAATGCCCACCAGGCGGTGATGAAGGCATCCGCCGCTTGGCCCAGCTCACCGGCCAAGCGATCCTCCCGCTGAGCCCCGAGCATGGAGTGGATGGCCCCGTGACCGTGGCCATCATTGACGAACAATGGTGCATCGGCTGCACGCTCTGTTTGGACGCCTGCCCCACCGACGCCATCGTCGGGACCAACAAACGCATGCATACCGTCATCGAGCCTTGGTGCACGGGCTGTGAGTTGTGCATCCCTGTGTGCCCAGTCGACTGCATTGGCCTGGAACCTGTCAGCGGGACTCGCACCGCATGGGACGCGTGGACACCCCAACAAGCCGACACGGCCAAAGCCCGCTACCAATCGCGCCAACAACGCTTGCTGCGCGAAGCCGACGAACACCAAGAGCGCTTGCAAGCCAAAGCCCAGGCCAAGCTCCAAGATCTCGAAGCGCACACCAAAAGCGACTCAACCACCGAGACCGAACGCAAACGCGTCATCATCGAGGCGGCTTTGGCCAAAGCCCGAAGCCGCCAATCCGCAACAAAGTCCCAAACACCATGGCCTCACTCATCAAACTGAGCGCACACATGGGCGGCACGCCCAGCACCGACCGCCCCCGCCCCGAGCGTTTGCTTCAAGGCAATCCGCTTCGCGAGACCTGGAATTTGGTGGACGAGGGCTTGAACGCCGCACAGGTGTTTTGTGGCGTGTGGCGCAGCGAAGTGGGCCACTGGCGCATCGCCATGGGCCCGACCGAGCGCGAACTCTTCACGGTGTTGCAAGGGCGCTGTCGTGTGCACGACACAACGGGCCACTTTGAGGAGGCTGGTCCCGGCGAAGGCATTTACATCCCACCAGGTTTTGAAGGGGCTTTCGAAGTGATCGAGCCCCTGACCAAGACTTACATGATCTGCGAGTAAGCCTCGATCACCTCAGCCGGTGCTTGCACCAACTCGATCAAAACGCCTTCGCCAGCGATGGGGAATTCATCGTTGGACTTGGGGTGTAAGAACGTGATGTCGTAACCCGCCGCCCCCTTGCGGATGCCACCCGGCGCAAAGCGCACGCCTTTGGCCGTGAGCCACTCCACGGCCACCGGCAGGTTGTCGATCCACAAGCCGATGTGGTTGAGCGGCGTGGTGTGCACTGCCGGTTTTTTCTCCGGGTCCAGCGGCTGCATCAGATCAACCTCGACCTTGAAAGGTCCGGCGCCCATGGCGCAGATGTCCTCGTCCACGTTTTCACGCTCGCTCTTGAAGGTGCCCGTGACCTCCAAGCCCAGCATATCCACCCACAGGGTTTGCAAGCGGGTTTTGTCGGGGCCGCCGATGGCGACTTGCTGGATGCCCAGCACTTTGAACGGCCGGGTCATTTATTCAAACTCCACGATCATCTGGTCGACGGTGAGCGACTCGCCTTTGGCGGCCACGACTTTCTTGACCACGCCGTCTTGGGCGGCGAAGAGCACGTTTTCCATTTTCATGGCTTCGATCACGGCGACGCGTTCGCCGGCTTGCACCTTTTGGCCGGGCTGCACCGACACCTCGACCAAAAGGCCGGGCATGGGCGAGAGCACGAAGCGACTCAGGTCTGGCGGAGCTTTGAACGGCATGAGTTGGTGCAACTCGGCCATGCGCGGCGACATGACCAAGGCCTCGATGCGCGTGCCGTTGTGTTGCACTTGCAACGCCAGTGGGTTCTTTAAAGTGCCACGTTCGACCTGCGCAGTAAAGGGTTTGCCGTTGCAGGTGCCTTCGATGCGGATGTCGTTCAAGCGTGACTGGCTTTCAATCGCGTAGCTCTTGCCCGCGATGGTGATTTGCGCCACCCCAGGTTTGCCCACGAACTCGTCCACGTGCACGGGCACGTAGCGGTTCTGACCGCCCTGCCCCAACTCCACCACAGCGTAGTCTTGGCCAATTTTCACGTCGTAACCTGGCAGCTGGCCGCTCAGGCCAGCAGCACGTTCGCGCGATTTGCGGCGCACAAAAGCGGCCAAGGCGGCCAAGAAATCGTGGTCATCGTGTGGAACATCCTCGGCACGGAAACCATGGGCGTAGTGCTCGGCAATGAAGCCCGTGTTGAAATGACCGCTCACGAACTTGGGGTGGGCCAACAAAGCCGCTTGGAACGGGATGTTGGAGCTGATGCCACGGATCACAAAGCCGTTCAAAGCTTCACGCATCTTGGCGATCGCCTCATTT
>CAZNWS010000186.1:0-1402 GCA_964576495.1 uncultured Hydrogenophaga sp.
TTGTTTGAGTCGCTCGAAGGGATAGGGCTGCAGTCGGCTGAGCAAGGGGTTCATGGGAGTGATTATCCTTGCAAGAGAAGGCTTAACTGACAAAACCGCCACACCGCTCGGTTAACATGGAGGTTTTGCTGGAACACCCGAAGGGGGTGGGCCTGAACCAGCGTTCTACACACCGTGCGACTCAATTCCATCAAGCTCTCGGGCTTCAAGTCCTTCGCCGAACCCACCAACTTCATGCTGCCAGGCCAACTGGTGGGGGTGGTGGGGCCCAACGGTTGCGGCAAGTCCAACATCATGGACGCCGTGCGCTGGGTGCTGGGCGAGTCCAAGGCGTCGGAGTTGCGTGGTGAGTCCATGCAGGACGTCATTTTCAACGGCACCACCCACCGCAAACCGGCCAGCCGCTCCAGCGTGGAGCTGGTGTTTGACAACGCCGATCACCGCGCCGGTGGTCAATGGGGCCAGTTCACCGAGATCGCCGTCAAGCGCGTGCTCACCCGCGACGGCACGAGCAGCTACTACATCAACAACCAACCGGTGCGCCGACGCGACGTGCAGGATGTGTTCTTGGGCACGGGTCTGGGCCCTAGGGCCTACGCCATCATCGGACAAGGCACGATCAGCCGCATCATCGAGTCCAAGCCCGAAGAGCTGCGTTTGTTCTTGGAAGAGGCTGCGGGCGTTTCCAAATACAAAGAACGCCGCCGCGAAACCGCCAATCGCTTGAACGATACGCGCGAGAACCTCACCCGCGTTGAAGACATCTTGCGCGAGCTCAACGCCAACCTGGACAAGCTCGAAAAACAAGCCGAGGTCGCCGCGCGCTACCAAACCTTGCAGTCCAGTGCGCAGCTCAAGCAGCACCAACTGTGGTTCTTGAAACGCGCCGAGGCCGAGACCGATCAGGTGCGCATCAAGACCGAGGCCGCCCAGGCCTTGACCGACTTGGAGTCGCGCACCGCCGATCTGCGCCGCATCGAGTCTGAGCTGGAAACCATCCGCCAAGCGCATTACGCCGCGGGCGATGGCGTGAACCAAGCGCAGGGCAAGTTGTACGAGGCCAGCGCCGAGGTCGGCAAGCTCGAAGCCGAGATTCGCTTTGTGGTCGAAGGCCGTCAACGCGTGGAGCAGCGCTTGGCCCAGCTTGCCGAGCAACTGGGTTCTTGGGGCACGCGCAGCACGGACGCTGTCGCTGAGTTGGAGCGTTTGGCCGAGCAAGCGCTTCAAGCCGAGGAGCAGTCGGTGCTCTTGGCGGCGCAAAGCGAAGAACAAGCCTCGCAATTGCCTGCCTTGGAAGACGCTTTGCGCGCTTCGCAACAGCGCGCCAATGAGCAACGCAGCAGCGTGGCACAGGTGCAGCAACAAATCCAGGTCTTGGCCGCAGAACAGCGCAGCTTGCAAG
>CAZNWS010000186.1:1412-3579 GCA_964576495.1 uncultured Hydrogenophaga sp.
TGAACGCCCCAGACCTGACCCACCTCAGCCAGCTGCAACAGCAGCTCGCGGGGGCCACCGAACAGGCCGATATCGCTGAAGCACAGCTGATGGAGTTGCAGGAGAGCGTGCCGCAGCTCGATGAGGCCCGCAAGGCGGCGCAGCAAACGGTCAACACTGAGCAAAGCCTCAACGCCGATTTGTCGGCGCGACTCGAAGCCCTCAAGGCCTTGCAAGACAAGGTCAAAACCGATGGCAAGCTCAGTCCTTGGCTGAGCAAGCATGGTTTGGACGGCATGTCGGGTCTGTGGAACCGCTTGCAGGTCGAGCCCGGTTGGGAAAGTGCATTGGAGTCCGCCTTGCGCGAACGCTTGGGCGCTTTGGAAGTTTCTCGATTGGAGACGGTGAGGGCTTTTGCCAGTGATGCGCCGCCCGCGCGCTTGGCGTTTTACAACCCGCCCACCGCGCCCACCGCTTGGAGCAGTGCCAGTGGCCTCAAGCCTTTGGCCGACTGCCTCAAACCCAGCGATGCCGCGCAGCGTGCCTTGCTGGCCGAGTGGTTGCACGGTTGCTTGAGTGCCAACAGCCTTGAAGAGGCTTTGGCGCAGCGTGAGCGTTTGCAAACCGGCGAGGTGATTTACGTGCCCACCGGCCACGCCGTCACCGCCCACAGCGTGAGCTTTTACGCACCCGACTCCGAGCAAGCCGGCATGCTGGCTCGAGCCCAAGAAATTGAAAACCTGGACAAGCAGGTCAAGGCCCAGTCGCTCATCGCCGAGCAAGCGCGCAGCGCTTTGGTGCGCGCCGAGTCGGCCTATGCCGAAGCGTCGCAGCGCTTGGTGGTGGCCCGTCGCGAAGCGGCCGAGTTCCGGGGTCGCGCCCACGAGTTGCAAGTCGAGGTGTTGCGCCTGAGCCAGCTGGCCGAGCAGACCCGTGCGCGCAGCGAACAAATCAGCGGTGACTTGCTGGAGGTCGATGCGCAGCTCGAATCTTTGCAAGGCCGCACCTTGGAGGCCGAGGCTCGCTTCGAAGAGCTGGATTTGCAGCTCGCCGACAGCCAAGACCGCCACGCCCAGCTCGACGATAAGGTCATCGAGGCCGAGCGAATGCTCAACCAAGCCCGAGAACAACAACGCGCCATCGAGCGCAGCACCCAAGAAGCCACCTTCGCTTTGCGCAGTCTGCAAGCGCGGCAGGCTGAGTTGCAACGCACGCTGGAGACCGCCGCCAGCCAAGAACAAGCCTTGCGCGACGAGCAAGTCCGCGCCAGCGAAGAGCTGACCCGGCTCAGCGACGCTGCGGCCCAAGCGGGTCTGCAAGCGGTGTTGGCGGTGAAGCTGGAGCGCGAGCAGGCCTTGGCGGCTCTGCGCAGCACCTACGACGACCTCACGCTCAAGTTGCGCGCCAGCGATGAACGCCGTTTGCAACTCGAGCGTGAGCTCGACCCGCTGCGCCAACGCATCACTGCCTTCCAGCTCAAGGAACAAGCGGCGCGTTTGGGCGTGGAGCAGTACAGCCAAATGTTGGCCGAGGCCGAGGCCGATTTGGCTGCTGTCGCACAAAGCATCACCGAAGGCCATGTGCGCATGGGCGGTTTGCAAGGTGAGATCGATCGCATGCACCGCGAGATCCAGTCCTTGGGCGCCGTCAACTTGGCCGCACTCGATGAGCTCACCGCCGCGCGCGAACGCAAGACCTTTTTGGACGCCCAGTCGGCCGACTTGTTTGACGCGATCAACACCCTGGAAGACGCCATCAAGAAGATCGACAACGAAACCCGCGACCTCTTGGGCAGCACCTTCGAGACCGTCAACGGACACTTCGGCAAGATGTTCCCCGAGCTCTTTGGTGGCGGTAACGCCAAATTGGTGATGACGGGCGAAGAGATCTTGGACGCGGGTGTCCAGGTCATGGCGCAGCCGCCTGGCAAGAAGAACCAAACCATTCACCTGTTGTCCGGTGGCGAAAAAGCGCTCACCGCGATTGCGCTGGTGTTCGCCATCTTCCAACTCAACCCCGCGCCGTTCTGTTTGCTTGACGAAGTGGATGCGCCGCTGGACGACGCCAACACCGAGCGCTACGCCAAGTTGGTGACCAGCATGAGCAAAAAAGGCACCCAGTTCTTGTTCATCAGCCACAACAAGATCGCCATGGAAATGGCCGAGCAGTTGATCGGCGTGACCATGCA
>CAZNWS010000187.1:0-959 GCA_964576495.1 uncultured Hydrogenophaga sp.
TTGACAAACTTGTCTTGGGGCATGCCGCACTTGTCGACGATGATGCGGCGCAATTCGCGCTCTCTTTTGCGCACATCTTCGACTTGTCCGCGAACGGTGCTGCACAGCTTTTCAATGGCTTTGGCGGTGAAGCGGATCGACATCAGGATGTCGGTCAGGGCTTTTTGCGTCTTGTGGTAGGCGGGGGTGCCGTAGCCTTCTTTGTCGTAGGACTTGTGCAGTTTTTCAAAGGTGGTGCGCATCTTGTCGAAGCGCTCGAGCGCTTCGCGCTTGAGTTCTTCGAGCTTGCGCGTCATGGCTTTGGAGCCGCCTTTGCCGTCGTCGTCGTCGGCTTCGTCGTAGCTGTCGAAGTCTTCTTCGGCCACGTAGTCGTCGGCAGCGTCGGCGTCGACAAAGCCGTCGACCACGGTGGAGATGACCACCTTGCCTTCGCGGATGTCTTCGGCCATGGCCAAGATCTCGGCGATGGTGGCGGGGCTCTCGCTGATGGCGGCCATCATGTCGTTCAGGCCGCCTTCGATGCGTTTGGCGATTTCAATTTCGCCTTCGCGGGTGAGCAATTCGACCGTGCCCATTTCGCGCATGTACATGCGCACTGGGTCGGTGGTGCGGCCAAATTCGCTGTCCACGGTGGACAGGGCGGCTTCGGCTTCTTCCTCGGCTTCTTCTTCGGTCGCTGCGGTGGGCCCGTTGTTGTTCAGCAGCAAGGTTTCGGCATCGGGCGTTTGCTCGTAAACGGCCACACCCATGTCGTTGAGCAAAGACACCACCACTTCGAGTGTCTCGGCCTCGACCAGTTTGTCGGGCAGGTGGTCGTTGATTTCGCCGTGGGTCAGGTAGCCGCGCGTTTTGCCCAGCTTGATCAGGGTCTTCAAACGCTCGCGGCGGTTTTTCGCTTCTTCTTCGGACAGAACGGTTTCGTCCAAGCCGAATTCTTTCATCAAGGCGCGCTCTTTGGC
>CAZNWS010000187.1:969-3579 GCA_964576495.1 uncultured Hydrogenophaga sp.
TCTTCATGCGCAGCGGCTTGGCCTTTTCGACGGGCTGCTCAGCACTGGCTTCGGTTTCTTCGCCCATGTCTTCGTCGAGATCGCTCAAATCGATGTCGTCGATCGGATCGTCTTTGGCGGCCTTGCCTTTGGCCGCGGGCTTTTTCTTGGCGGCAGGGGCTTTGGCTGCTGGGGTTTTGCTGGCGGTCGGTTTGACAGCGGCTTTGGTCGGCGCCGCTTTGGCGGGCGTTTTGGCCGCGGGCTTGGCACTCACGGCTGCTGTGGTTTTGCTTTTCTTCTCAGCGACGTCGGCAGCGGCTTTTTTGGCGGTTTTGGCCGCAGGCGCAGGGGTTTTCTTGGCGGGCATGGAGCAACCTCAATCTGGTGAGACGTGAAATGGGCGTGTGATGACCTAAAGCCGGGTGCGCGGACGCACCCAGAACGGTCGGCAAGCTGGTGGGGCGAACATTTGGTGTGCAATCCTTGCGGTGCGTCATGAGGCGGTTGGCCTGCTGTCTTGACGTGCCCGAGAACGTGGCGTTCTGTGGTCCCTGTGGGGAGGGCGAATGACCGGAGGTGTTGCTGTCGCGCTTGCTGGAAACGAGTGTGGATTATACCCGGTACGGATCAGCTCGGCCGGTGTTGGGCAATGCGTTCGTTGAGCGTCTTGAGGCGTGCCAAAGCTTGAGGGTCGTGTGCCGCTTGCTCGGCCAAGGCGGTGCTTTGCCTGCGCCACTCGTCCAAGCGCAAGCGGTTCATCACGTCTTTGAGTTCTACCTCATCGGTTTGGCCGTGGTTGGGGTCGTTGACGAATTCGGCTTGGGCCAGCGCAAAAGCCTCTTGTGGATGCCCGCGCAAGCCTTCTCGCAAAGCGGCCCAAGCTTGGGGGCCGTATTCCAGTCGTTGAGCGTCGAGCCAGGCAAACAGAGGGCCGTGCGGTTGCGGCAAGTCCATGAGCATGCCGTGGTCTTCGTGGCTGAGCAGGTCCCACGCATCGGGGTTGACCATGAGCAGACCCAAGGCACGGTCGGCCCGGCTGGCCACACCCTTGCGGCGGCCACCGACCCGCACGAGACGCTCGGTGGGGGCGCTTCGACGCGACTCGCGCGCATCGCCCTTGGACGGGGTTTTGGGTGAGGCACCTTGGCGAGCGTTGGTTGTGGCGCGAGGGTGCCAGAGATCGTGCAGGTCTTGTGCATCCAAATCGGCGAGTTTGGCCAACTCACCCAAGAGCTGGCGTTTGAGGGCCCCTTCGGGCAAAGCACCCCACAAGGGGCGTGCTTGAGCGGCCATGCGGGCGCGACCTTCTGCGGTGCTCAAATCACAGTCCGCGCTCGCCGCATCGAGCAGAAAGCGCGACAAGGGCAAGGCTTTGCGAACGCTCTCAGCAAAGGCCTCAGGGCCGTGTTCGCGGATGAAGCTGTCGGGATCGTGCTCGGGCGGTAAAAACAAAAACTTCACGCTGCGCGTGTCGTTGGCCATGGGCAGGGCGGCGTCCAAGGCCTTGCGCGCAGCGCGTCGGCCCGCGGCGTCGCCGTCAAAGCTGAAAACGATGGCGTCGGTGAAACGAAAGAGCTTGTGCACATGCTCGGCTGTGCAGGCCGTGCCCAAAGTGGCCACGGCGTTGCCAAAGCCCAGCTGCGCCAGGGCCACCACGTCCATGTAGCCTTCGGTGACCAAGGCGTAGCCTTTGACGCGGACCTCGGTGCGTGCTTCAAACAGACCATAGAGCTCACGGCCCTTGCTGAACACCGGGGTTTCGGGGGAGTTGAGGTATTTGGGTTCACCCTTGTCGAGTACGCGACCGCCAAAGCCGATGCACTCGCCTTTGACGTTACGGATGGGGAACATGATGCGGTCGCGAAAGCGGTCGTACCGCCGTCGCTCGGATACGGGTACCGCGCTGTCGTCATCGTTGTCGTGGGCGATCACCAAACCTGAGGTGACCAGTTGTTCGTCGCTGTAGTCGGGGAAGGTGCTGGCCAGGGTCCGCCAGCCTTCGGGGGAATAGCCCAAGCCGAAGGTTTTGGCGATGTGCCCCGAGAGGCCACGGCCTTTGAGGTAAGCGATCGCACGGGGCGAAGCCTTGAGGTGCTGGATATAGGCTTGGGCTGCCTTTTCCAGCACATCGGACAAGGTCGCTTGTTGCCGGCGCAGCTGCGCCGCGCGTTCGCGGTCTTGGGGTGAAGCGTCGTCTTGCGGCACGCTCAAACCCACTTGTTGGGCCAAGTCCGTGACGGCCTCGACAAAGCCCATGCCGGCGTGTTCCATCAGGAAACCGATGGCGTTGCCGTTCACCCCGCAGCCAAAGCAGTGGTAGAACTGTTTGGTCGGGCTCACGCTGAAAGAGGGCGATTTTTCCCCGTGAAACGGGCACAAGCCCATGAAATTCGCGCCCCCCTTTTTGAGCTGGACGTAGCGGCCCACCACGTCGACGATGTCGACGCGGTTGAGCAGTTCTTGGATGAAGTGTTGGGGAATGGACATGGCGAATCAGCCGAGTAGCTTAACCCGTCCGCGCCCCGACCCGGCGCTTACTTGGGCGCCAAGCGGATCGCACCGTCCAAACGGATGACCTCGCCGTTGAGCATCTCGTTCTCGATGATGTGCACGGCCAGTTTGGCGTAGTCC
>CAZNWS010000188.1:0-1010 GCA_964576495.1 uncultured Hydrogenophaga sp.
TGCTTGACAGAGAAGGCTTCAGGCCCAATGTCGGCATCATTCTGCTCAACCAGAAAAACCAAGTGTTCTGGGGCAAACGCATCCGCTCCCACTCTTGGCAGTTCCCGCAAGGCGGCATCGACCGGGGCGAAACCCCCGAACAGGCGATGTACCGAGAGCTTCACGAAGAGGTCGGGCTCAAACCCGAACACGTGAGCATCGTCGCCCGGACGCGAGACTGGTTGCGCTATGAGGTGCCAGATCGGTTCATCCGTCGCGATGCCCGTGGTCATTACAAAGGCCAAAAGCAAATTTGGTATTTGTTGCGCCTTGAGGCTCAAGATTGGCACTTGAACCTGCGCGCCACCAACCACCCCGAATTCGATGCTTGGCGTTGGAACGACTACTGGGTGCCCCTGGATGTGGTGATCGAATTCAAACGTGGTGTCTACGAAATGGCGCTGACCGAATTGGCTCGATTCCTTCCACGGCAAGACCACCGCACGCCCTATCTGCGACAAACGCGCAGCCAAGGCTCTCGCCAAGCGCCTGTGGGCCTGGAGTTACCCCCTGGGGCCACTTACGATCCGGATCCTTCCCAGTCCCTGGACGACCGGTCTTCGTCCCCTTGATCCCATTTCAGACCTTGCTTAGCACCAAGTTGTCTCGGTGAATCATTTCGGGTTCGCCGACGTAGCCCAACAAACGCTCGAAGTCGCTGGAGCTTTTGCGGCAAATCAATCGCGCTTCGGCGCTGCCGTAATTGGCCAAACCTCGGGCCACTTCTTGGCCATCGGGGCCGCACACTGCGATCACGTCGCCACGCGAAAATTCACCGTGCACCGCGGTCATGCCCACGGGCAACAAGCTTTTGCCCTCACCCACCAGTTTGGGCACCGCACCGGCATCGACCCAGACCGAGCCACGCATTTGCAGGTGGTCTGACATCCAACGCTTGCGCGCTTGGCTCTTGGGGGTTTGGGCCACCAAACAGGTGCCAATGGCCTCACCCTCGCACAGCCGCTCCAGCA
>CAZNWS010000188.1:1020-3537 GCA_964576495.1 uncultured Hydrogenophaga sp.
CGCGGGGCTCTCGGCCCCAAGCGATCACAGTGGAAGCGCCCGAACCAGCAGCACGTTTGGCAGCCAAAATTTTGGTGATCATGCCGCCCTTGCCGATGCCAGAACCGGCGCCACCGGCCATGGCTTCCAAAGCGGGATCACCTGCCCTCGCTTCATGAATGAAACGAGCGTTGGGATTTTTGCGCGGATCTTCGCTGTACAAACCGGGCTGGTCGGTCAAAATGATGAGCACGTCGGCTTCGACCAAATTGGCCACGAGCGCACCCAAGGTGTCGTTGTCGCCGAATTTGATTTCGTCGTTGACCACGGTGTCGTTTTCGTTGATCACCGGGACCACGCCCAAACTGAGCAAGGTCAGCAAGGTGGAGCGCGCATTGAGGTAGCGCTCCCGATCGGCCAAATCGGCATGGGTCAGTAACACTTGGGCACTGCCCACGCCACAAGCCCGCAACTTGGTCTCGTACATCTGAACCAAGCCCATTTGGCCAACAGCGGCGGCGGCCTGGAGTTCGTGAATTTCTTTCGGGCGTGTGCTCCAGCCCAAGCGCTTCATGCCTTCGGCCACCGCGCCACTGCTGACCATGATCAGCTCCCGATCTTGACGGACCAAGGCAGCCAATTGCTCACACCACTGGGCGATGGCTTGTTCATCCAAACCACGGCCTTCATTGGTCACCAAACTGGAGCCTACTTTGACGACAATGCGTTGGGCGTTTTTGACCACCGGTGTTTGAAGGGCGTTGTGTTCGGCCATCGTGTGATGCTTTTCAGGTTATGGGGTATTGCCTTCGGCAAAGCGGGGGTCGACGACCACGGGCTGAGCCGCTTGGTGCACCGCTGCCAAATGTTGGTAGACGGACTGGACCAAACGCTCACACCCTTCGCGGGTCAGGGCAGAAATCTCAAACACCGGGCCCTTGTGGCGCAAGCGCTTGACGATGTCTTTGACGAGCGTCTCGCGCTCCTCGGCGGGGATCATGTCGAGCTTGTTGAGCACCAACCAACGGGGTTTTTCATACAAAGCCGGGTCGAATTTTTTCAACTCCAAAGCAATCGCTTTGGCTTGTGCCACGGGGTCGACAGCATCATCAAACGGGGCCACATCCACCAAATGCAAGAGCACGCGGGTGCGCTGCAGGTGTCGCAAAAACTGGTGGCCCAAACCGGCGCCTTCCGAAGCGCCTTCGATCAAGCCGGGCACATCGGCCACGACAAAGCTTTTCTCGGGGCCCACGCGCACCACGCCCAAATTGGGGTGCAAGGTGGTGAAAGGGTAGTCGGCAATTTTCGGTCGCGCGTTGGAAATGGCGGCAATCAAAGTGGACTTGCCCGCGTTGGGCATACCCAGCAAACCCACATCGGCCAAGACCTTGAGTTCGAGTTTGAGCGTGCGACGCTCACCGGGCCAGCCTGGGGTTTTCTGACGAGGCGCGCGGTTGGTCGAGCTTTTGTAGTGCATGTTGCCAAAGCCACCATCACCGCCCTTGGCCAACAAAATTTGCTCACCGGCGTGCAAGAGTTCAAACAAGACTTCACCGGTCTCGGCATCGCTCACGATGGTGCCCACGGGCAGCTTCAAAACAATGTCATCGCCCTTGACGCCAAACATGTCCGAGCCTTTGCCGTGTTCGCCGCGCTGCGCCTCAAAACGCCGGGTGTAGCGAAAATCGACCAAGGTGTTGAGGCTGTCGTCCACCAGGCCATACACGTGCCCGCCCCGACCGCCGTCACCGCCATCGGGTCCACCGAATTCTTTGTATTTTTCGTGCCGGAAGGAAGCGCAGCCATTGCCCCCATCGCCCGCAGCGACTTCTATCGTGGCTTCGTCCACAAACTTCATGACACGCTTCCTCTGAAGAAAAACACAAAAGGCCCGCTGCGCGGGCCTTTTGCTTGAGAGCGGGATCGCTCAGCCGCCGCGCTGAACACCCCCGCAAAACAGGGGTGCAACGCCGTCGCCATCACACGGGGGTGATGCTGACGTATTGGCGATTGAGTTCGCCTTTAACGGCGAAAGTAACGTGCCCATCCACGGTGGCAAAAATCGTGTGATCTTTGCCCAGGCCCGTGTTGGTGCCGGGGTGGAACTTGGTGCCACGCTGGCGAACGATGATGGAGCCAGCGCTGACCAACTCACCACCAAACGCTTTCACGCCGAGCATCTTGGGCTTGGAATCGCGCCCGTTTCGCGTTGAGCCGCCGCCTTTTTTCTGTGCCATGGTATTTAAACTCCTTAGCCTGCGATTGCAGCGATCTGCAACTCGGTGTAATTCTGACGATGACCTTGGCGCTTCTGGTAGTGCTTACGACGGCGCATTTTGAAAATGCGAACCTTGTCGTGACGACCATGAGCCACCACGGTGGCTTTGACTGTTGCGCCGGACACCAGGGGCGTGCCAACCTTGAGTTCAGCGCCGTTTCCGACAGCCAACACTTGGTCAATCACGATTTCCTGGCCCACTTCCGCAGCAATCTGTTCTACTTTAATTTTTTCGCCAGCAGCAACACGATACTGTT
>CAZNWS010000189.1:0-3524 GCA_964576495.1 uncultured Hydrogenophaga sp.
TGGTCTCCATGCGCACGATCTTGCTGACCATGTGACCGATGCGCGTGCCGCCGTGGTCTTTTTGAAAGTAACTGCTGACCCGCTTTTTCAGACTGCGGGCCTTGCCCACGTAAAGCAGCTGGTCCTGCGCGTCGAAGTAGCGGTACACGCCGGGTAGGGACGGCAGTGAGGCGACCTCTTTGAGCAGGACTTCGTCGTGGGTGGATGACATGGGCGCTATTGTGCCGCCGACAGATCGGGCCTGAGACAATCTGGTTATGCAGCCAGCACCGCGTATCGCTTTGTGGGACATCTTTTGCCAAGTCATCGACAACCACGGTGACTTGGGGGTGTGCTGGCGCCTGGCGCGCCAGCTGCACGCCGCGGGGCAAGTGGTGCGTTTGTGGGTGGACGATGCCTCGGCCTTGCGTTGGATGGCGCCGGACCATGCGCGCAGCGGCGTCGAGGTGCTTCCTTGGACCCAAGCCCGCCCAGATACCCTGGCCCAGCTCAGCGTGGGCGATGTGTGGATCGAGGCCTTTGGCTGCCAGATTCCTGAGGCTTTTGTGGCCCATGGCGTGGCCACCCGGAACACTGCGCCGCGGTGGATCAACCTGGAGTACCTCAGCGCCGAAGATTGGGTGCCCCGCATGCACGGCCTGCCCTCGCCCATCATGAGCGGCCCCGCACGGGGTTGGACCAAGCATTTTGTGTTTCCGGGTTTCACACCCGAGACCGGTGGTTTGTTGCGCGAGGTCGACCTGCTTCAACGGCAAGCCCTTTTCGACCGCACAGCCGCTCGTCAGCAACTCGCACCCGATCTCGCCGAAGTGGCTTGGCTCATCAGCCTGTTTTGCTACGAGCCCGCCGGCCTGCCTGAGCTGCTGACTGCATTGGCTGGCACGCCACACCAACTCTTGGTCACGCCGGGCCGCCCCTTGGCCGCTGTGCAAGCCGCCCTCGCTCAAGGGGCCTCCGAACCCATCTGGCGTTCCTTGGCGCACAAAAGCCAGGAGGGTTTTGATGAACTGCTGTGGGCCTGCGACCTGAACTTCGTGCGTGGCGAAGACTCGCTGGTGCGCGCATTGTGGGCTGGAAGGGCTTTTGTATGGCACATCTACCCCCAAGACGACCAAGCCCACCACGCCAAACTGGAAGCGTTTTTGGACTGGCTCCAAGCGCCCAGCAGCCTGAGGCACTTTCATCGGGTGTGGAACAGCCTTGAGCCCGGCCCTTTGCCCGTCTTGGCCCCAGCCACCTTGGCCGATTGGACAGGCTGTGCCCAAGCCGCACGCGCTCGTTTGCTCGAGCAACCCGATCTTTTGAACCATTTGCTCGATCGAGCCGATAATCACCGCCCATGAATCCTTTTGACACCTTGTTTCCTTTCGGCTGGCAACATTACCTGCTGGGAGGCCTCACCATCGGCGCTGGTGTAGCGCTGCTCTACTTGTTCAACGGTTGGGTCGGCGGCATGAGCACGGTGTTTTCGAGCACCTGGTCGTTTGTTTCGCGGAAAACCTTTTTTCAGCAAGCGCGGTTGGTCGAGTCGCGCCACTGGCGTTTGGTTTACGCCGCCGGTGTGGTCCTTGGAGCCTTGGTTTGGCGTTTTGCTCTCAACGATGGCGTGGCGACATCCACCGGTGTCCCAATCTGGCAACTGCTCTTGGGCGGCTTTTTGGTGGGTTATGGGGCACGACTGGGCAACGGGTGTACGTCGGGCCACGGCATCTGCGGTTTGGGCGCATTACAGCTGCCCTCGCTGGGCGCAGTCTTGACCTTCATGGCCACCGCCTTTTTGACCGCCAACCTTTTGGGCGGCCTGTCATGAAGCCCCACCAAATGAATGGCGCCAAGGCGCTGGTGACCCTCTTGGCCGGGGCCTTGTTTGGTTTTGGCTTGTCGCTGGCCACCATGGTTCAGCCCGAGGTCGTGATCGGATTTTTGCGTTTCCAAGACTGGGGACTGATGCTGGTCATGGGCGGCGCGGCCGGCGTGACCGTCTTGGCCTACAAGGGCTTCCCGCGCTGGTTTGAAAAACCCTTACTCGGTGGTCAGTTCTTGACCCAACCCGCGCAGTGGAACCGGCAAACGCTGGTGGGCGCAGCCCTGTTTGGGGTGGGCTGGGGCATGAGCGGCGTTTGCCCGGGCCCAGCACTGGCCTCTTTGGGCACGGGTAACACCGATGTCTGGTGGGCTTTGTTGGGGGTGGTGCTCGGCGGATGGGTACACGGCATCAATGCCAAAGACTGAACAACGCCAACGGTTAGAATAGGGAGCTACGCCCACGGGCTCTCATTTTTATTTCAGCTTCCATCCTTATGAAAACCGCTCAAGAAATTCGCGCCGGCAACGTCATCATGCACGGCAAAGACCCCATGGTGGTGCTGCGCACCGAATACCAACGCGGCGGCCGTGGCTCGTCCACCGTGCGCCTGAAGCTCAAAAGCCTGATCGCCAACTTCGGCACCGAAGTGGTCTTCAAGGCCGACGACAAGATGGACCAAGTCATCTTGGACAAAAAAGAGTGCACCTACTCGTACTTCGCCGACCCCATGTACGTGTGCATGGACACCGAATACAACCAGTACGAAGTCGAAGCCGAGAACATGGGCGACGCCCTGAACTACCTCGAAGACGGCATGACCGTTGAAGTGGTGTTCTACGACGGCAAAGCCATCTCCGTTGAATTGCCCACCACCGTGGTGCGCGAAATCACTTGGACCGAGCCCGCCGTCAAAGGCGACACCTCGGGCAAGGTGCTCAAGCCCGCCAAGATCGCCACCGGCTTCGAAGTCGCTGTGCCTTTGTTCGTGGCCCAAGAAGACAAGATCGAAATCGACACCCGCACCGGCGAATACCGCAAGCGCGTGTAATCTCAAGGTTCTCGAAACCTGCACAACAGGCTCCCATGGGAGCCTTTTGTTTTTGTCAGCCGCTAGGAGAGATTTGTGGACGCCAACCGATACCTCAACGCCGATCGACTCGCCGATGCTTGGGCCGACCTCCAACACCACGCCAACAGCGGCGAACCCTTGGACGCGGATGCCTATCGACTGGCTTTTGCCGATCCCGAGTTTTTGTTGCGCCGAGAAACGCGGGGCATCCGATTTCAATTGGAAATGCTCAAGCCCGATTTGGACCAACAGGCCTTGGGCATCCACAACACCATCGTGGTGTTCGGCAGCGCCCGTGTGCGCGACGAAGCCACGGCTCAAGCGGCTTTGTCTGAAGCCCAAGCGCGAGGAGATGCCCGCGCCACTCAAGCCGCACAAGCCTTGGTGCGCAACGCCCATCATTACACCCAAGCCCGGGCATTTGCGCGCTTGGTGGCCCAGTACAGCCAACAATGCCCCACCGCAGACCGTTTGTTCATTTGCACGGGTGGCGGCCCCGGCATCATGGAAGCCGCCAACCGCGGCGCTCACGACGAGGGCGCGCTCAACGTGGGCCTGAACATCGCCCTGCCACACGAACAATCGGCCAACCCCTATGTGTCACCCGAGTTGAACTTCAAGTTCCACTACTTTGCCTTGCGCAAGATG